>JBBRXR010000045.1:0-8031 GCA_038238485.1 Elusimicrobiota bacterium
CCATGTGCGCGACTACGACCATCCGGTGCGAGAGCAACTCTCCAACTGGACATACCACGACAGCGACGACGAAGGCTTCATGATCCGCCTCGATAAGAAGTCGATGAAAATCGTCCAGGGCGAAGGCTGGTTCCACAACCGGTTCTTTCTGGCCAACCGCGGTGAAGATACACGTGGCAGCGAACCCATCCAGGGAAAGATTTACGTGGAAGACGAAACGCACCCGGTGATCTACGCGCAGTCGATGGGCCATGGCGTGCGCTTTGCTCAACCGTTCGATCTGGCGGAGCTTGATGCCAACACGAAGTTCATGCGCTTTCAGGGCAGCCGCGCGCCGGTCTATCCGGCGGTTGACCGGAGCGTGCAGACCGACGTGACCTACAAGATCGTGCCCTTCGACCTCTGGTACAAATACGCCAAGGGCCCGTTGGGCACCAAGGGACAGGGCGCCGGCATGTTCGAGGAGTCCATCACCATTGGCACGGACGAGAAGGGTAAGAAGCTCGTCGTCGGACGGTTCATTGCCGGTATTGATTACGCCAAGATGAGCTGGTCGCGGCCGAAACCACCGTGGTCGTGGGACGACGGTTGGGACCACGTCCCGATCGCCGTCTGGCATTTCTTTCCCGCGCGCGCCTTTGAGTCGCACTTCGGCACGCCCCTGTCTGATAACTACCTGTTCGACAATCCCGTGTCGAAGATTTTCGGCGTCAACCCGAACGCCCTGGAGAGCCACCTCAAGGTGAGAAACAGCCGCCGCAGCGGGCCGAAGTGGGGCGGGTCCCTGCGCGTGGCCGAGCCGAAGTACAGCCGCTCCGCCTACATTCGCGCCGGCAACCTCTGGTACAAGCGGTACATCAACCACCTGTTCCGAAGTCTCGGATAGCCCGCCGTGGATCCGAGCGAACCGGTTGTTCTCTCAGCTTCTCCTTCGCCCGGGGCGTGGAACTTCCCCGCCCCGGCCCGTCGTGTGCTGCGCGTTGTCGCGGGGATCCGTTTCTTGTTCTACCCGTGGCTTTTCTGGAAAGGCATCGGCCTGTTCACGGAATGGCTGCGCCTCCAGCTGAAGCTCTTCGGACCGAAGGCGCGCGTCGCCACCGTCGTCGCCCAGACCCTCCTCTTTATCGCGCTCGGTCTTCCCGCCTCTCTCTTCGTCACCGGCGAGCTGCTGATTCGCGCCAACGATTGGCTTCTCGGGGAATCCGTCGAGTTGCCGAAGGGGAGAAACAGTAAGCGGTGGTGGATGACCGGCACCACGTTGCCGGTCCCGGGCACCCACACGCCGGCCATTCCGACCGTCCCGCCGACTGCGGACCCGACGGCTTATCACCGTTATCTCGTTGAGCTTTACGCCCCGGTGCTCATCCAGAGGATCGGTTATCAACCTGAATGGGACATCCCGATCAACATCGATTTCGATGGGAACAATGACCCCCGCGACAACCGCTACACAGCGGCAAAGACACGCCCGCTGCGGCCCGTGGTCTACGGCGAAGTCACCGCCGTCACAGACGACTCCTACTACCTTCTTTACAGCATCTATCACGTCCGCGATTACGATGATCCCGTTCGCCAGCGGCTGACCAGCTGGTCGTATCACGACAGCGACAATGAGGGGTTCATGATCCGTCTGGACAGGAAGACGATGAAGGTCGTCCAGGGCGAGGGCTGGTTCCACAACCGCTTCTACCTCGCCACGCTCGGCGAAGAGTCGACCGGCAACGAGCCCGTGCAAGGAAAGATTTTCCTGGAAGACGAAACGCACCCGATCATCTACGTTCAGCATTTCGGGCACGGCGTGCGCTTCGCGCAGCCGCGTGACCTCGCGGCGCTCGACGCGAGCGCGAAGGTCTTTCGCTTCCGCGCCGGCGGCGCCGTGGTGAACCCGGACATTGACCGGAGCGTGGAAACGTCGGTGAATTATGATCTCCAGAATTTCGATTTCTGGTACCGCTTCGCGCGGGGCCCGCTCAAGCGGGAAGATAGGGGCGTTTTCGAAGGCGAGATCGCCATCGGAAAAAGCAAATCGGGCGAAAAACTGGTGGTGGGCCGCGTGATCGCCGGCATCGACTACAAGAAGTCGACCTGGGTGAGGCCGAAACCACCGTGGTCGTGGGACGACGGGTGGGACAACGTTCCCATCGCCGTCTGGCATTTTTATCCCAGCCGCGCGTTCGGCCCGCACTTTGGTACGGAGCTTTCGGACCACTATGTCTTCAATGAACCCATCACGAAGCTCTTCAATGAAGACCCGAACGATTTCCTGAAGCGACTCACGGTGAAAGGCCAGCGTCGCCCGGGGCTGAAATGGGACCGGCCGAAAACCAAGCACGCCGACCGCGACGCTTCCGAAGGAACTGCGAATTTCTGGCTGAAGAAATACTTGAACCATATTTTCCGGAGCCTCGGATGAAGGCGAAGCGCAACATCGCCGCGGGCGTTCTCATCGCGTTGATCGGGGGCTACCACCTTTTCTTCGCCCCCGCTACGCGCGTGGCCGACGACTTCTACCAGTTCTGGGTCCTCGGCCAGGCCATCACCTCCATGAGCGTCACGAACGTCTACAACGGCGGCGAGCGCTCCGACATCCGCGCGGAGTTTTACCGCCGCGCGGAAGAAGGCCGTTCGGCGCACGAGTTGCGCTGCATCAAGGCACGGCGCAATCTAAGGCCGGCTGGAACGCCGATGCTCTACGCCACCATTAAATTTTTCTCCACTGGCAACTACGACACGGACTACCGCAACTTCCGGTTTCTTTCGGCGGCCGCCTTCCTGGCAGGGTTGCTCTTTCTATGCCGGCTGCGCGGACTTAGTGTCGTTGAAACGGCGGCCCTGCTGGTCGCGCTGACTTTTTTCTCGCTTCCTTACCGCATCGAGACGCGCAGCGCGAACGTGAACCAGCTTCAGATCGGCGCACTGGCGCTGCTTCTCGCACTGCGAAAACGCCCAATGAGCGACGCGCGCGAAGCACTGAGCGGGCTCCTCCTGGCCCTCCTCATTCTTTTTAAACCCAACCTCTATCTGGCCGCCGTGGCGCTCGGGTTCCATTGGCTCTTCCACGGCACGCCGCGCGCGTGGGCCTTCCAGTCGATGGGCGTCGCGGGCGCGCTTGCGATGGCCTTTCTTCTTCCGCTCGCCCTCTTTGGCTCAGCCTGCACCTGGCCGCATTGGGTCGACGGCTACCGGCAGATCGCCAGCCGGCCGTACTACGTGAATACCAGCTTTCCGGCGTTCCTTTTTCCCTCCGACAAGTGGACCGGATCCCGCGTCATCACGCTGATCGCCTTCGCCATTCCCATGTTCGTGGTGCTGTCGCCGCGCCTTCGCTGGCCGGAGAACGACCGGCGCGACCGTCGCGAAGAAGCGCTCGCGCTCGGGATGGGAATCTGCGGCTACCTCCTGTCGGCCGCGCTGGTGCACGGACACTATTTCGTGCTGCTGGCGCCCCTGTTCGTCATGCTTCTGCCCACAGCGAACGATCGCATGTCGCACGGCAAGGCGCACGGCCCGTGGGTGAGGCGCGCGCTCATGGTTCTCGCGCTCGCCCTCGTGGCGAACCCGTTCCTTCTTCGCTACGGCCTCACTCCCCGTCGCACCCACAGTCTCGGCACCTACGCCGGATGCTTTCTCCTCTACATCCTGTCCATTAAGGACCTCGCCCGGTTGAGGGCAGGGAAGGACCTCGAGGACCGGAGTTTCCCTGTGTCAACCGTGGCATGATCCCGTCATCCCCCCTATATTTGATTCACATGAAGAAGACGCATCTTTTGTTGTGCGCCGCGCTGACCCTGATGGTCGTGGCGCCGCCCGTTTTTTCAGACGTGAAACTGGGCATCCGCATCCCGGGCGGGAGTGTTCAGCGCGCGATCCCCTTCGACGCCTCCCGGCCGATTACCCGTAAGGTGGAAAAGGGCGAGTCCGTCCGGTTCCTCTTCGGCACTCCGGCCCAGACGCTCGAGCCGCTCACCGTGCGCGTCCGCGTGAAGTCCGGCTGGCGCAGCCGGACGATCTTCGAAAAAACCTGGGCGCCGGCGGATCTGATCGGCTGGCAGGACGGCGCGGCCGATCTTTCCGCCTTCGAAGGCAAAGATGTTCGGCTGGTGTTTGAATGCCGCGGCGCGAAAGGCCCAGTGGCCGCGCTCTGGGGCGGCCTCCGCTTCGGCCGGTTCACGCGAGCGCCGGGCGAGTACAACGTGATTCTGATTTCGCTCGACACTCTCCGGGCCGACCACCTGGGAATTCACGGTTACGATCGCAACACCAGCGAGAACATCGACCGGCTGGGGCGCGGCGGCGTGTACTTCCGCCAGGGTGTGGCGGCAGCGTCCTGGACCAAGCCATCGCACGCGTCGATCCTCACGGGCGTGTATCCGTCGTCGCACCATCTCGGATTCCGGCCGAAGCAGGAAGGCGGGTTCACGAAGCTTTCTCCGGAAATCACAACTTTGGCTGAAACCCTGCAGAAACGGGACTTTGTCACGGGTGCCTTCGCCGGGGGCGGTAATGTTTCCTACGTCCATGGATTTGACCGAGGCTTCGATCTTTTTCAGGAACAGCGCAGGACCGAAGGGCACGATGCGAAAATGAACTTCGGTTCCGCGTCCTCGTGGTTGCGCAAACACAAGGACGACCGCTTCTTCCTCTTCGTCCATACCTTCGAGATCCATGAGCCTTACGAACACAATCACTACCTCACGTCGTCAATGACGCGCAACGAGGCGGTATCCGCGAAGTACGACGGTGGCATCTGGTACACGGATCGCGTGCTGGGCGACTTCATTTCGGAAGTGGAGAATCTCGGCCTCGACGACGCGACGCTCATCGTGCTCACCAGCGACCATGGTGACGAGCTGTGGGAGCATGGGTACACCAACTCGCACGGCCATTCGCTTTACGACGATCTGCTTCGCGTGCCCTTCATCTTTCACAACCCGGCGCGCATCAAGCCGCGCATCATCGACGGCTTCCAGGTGGGTCACGTTGACATCGCCCCCACCATCCTCGATTTTGTGGGCGCGCCCCCGTCCGCGGACTACCAAGGGCGCAGCGTCCTTGCGATTCTCGAGGGCGGCGAAGTGCCGGCGACCTCGACCGCTTACTCGGAGCTTGAGTTCTACACGGGCGGACCTCAGCGAATCATGAAACGGCAGATGAAGGCGATTCGCCTGATGGATGAGGGCGGAACCTATAAACTAATTATGTGCCCGTCGCTCGCGCGCGGCAGGGACACCGGCAGGTCCATTAACGCGAGCAATCACCGGCTTCGCGTTTGGCTCGACCTCGCCGCGGCCGGCGGACGCCAGGTCTTCGATCTCCGTCGCGATCCGGAAGAGAAAAAAAACATCGCCACTCAGAACCCCGGCATCGTTGCGCGCCTCGAAGCCGAGCTGGACCGCTTCACGTCCATGACCGACCAATATTCCCGGCCGGTCGAACAATCCGACGAACCCATCACGAGGGAGCTGAAGGAACAGCTCAAGTCTCTTGGCTATTAACAGAACAAGAATCGCCAATCTGGTCTTGCTGAGCGTGACGCTAAGCCTGGCCCTGAAAGCGTCCGGCCTGCCGTCGCCGGGCCCCTACTTTGGCACGACCGCCATTCAGCTCAAAAGCCGCAATCCAGTAACCGTAGAGCTGGTCGACGGCGACGCGCCGATCAAGCGCGTGATCGCGCGGGGCGACGTGTTCGACGCGTCGTACGGCATTCCACCCGAGGTTTGGCGAGACCCCGCGAATGACGGCGTGTTCACCGTCGAGGTCAAGGTCAAACACGGCTGGCGGTCGAAAGTCATTTTCTCGGCGCAGAGGACGCCGTCAGTCAATCAGGACGAGCGCGGCTGGAAGGGCGTGACGGCCAGCCTCGACGGCTTCTCCGGATCGACAGTCACGATCGCGATGTCCATCTGGGTGTCCGGGCCGCGCGTGAAATCGCACAAGGTGGAAGGAGTGCTCTGGGGGGGCGTGCGCGTGGGAAATTTCCAGCGAAAGCCGGGCGAGATGAACGTGATCCTGATTTCACTCGACACGCTGCGTTCGGACCATCTTTCGCTCTACGGATACGGGCGCCAGACGAGTCCCCACATCGACCAGCTGGCGCAGGGCGGCGTATGGTTCGCTGAGGCGGTCGCCCAAGCGCCCAACACCAAGCCCTCGCACATGTCGATGATGACGGGCCTTCATCCGTCGGAGCACAACGTCTGGCGGCCGAGCAACGGAACGCAGCTTTCTGCATCGATCCCGACGCTGGCTGAAATTCTTTCGAAGAACGGCTACCTCACGCAGGCTTACACGGGAAGCGTCCTGACCTCCGCGCGTTACGGATTCTCGCGCGGGTTCGACCGCTACGAGGAATTCGGACGACCTCAACGCGGCGACGGCTGGTGGGTGTTTGGATCGGGCGCGAATTTTATCAAGGAGCACGCGAAGGAGAAGTTCTTCCTCTTCCTTCATACGTACGAGATTCACACACCCTACCGGCATCGGCGCTATGTCGGAGAATCGGGCGCCGCCGGGCGCCTTGACAACCTGTACGACGGAGGCATCTCGTTCGTCGACAAACGCGTCGCCGACGTCTGGCGCGCGATCACGGAGGCGGGAATCGAGAACGACACGCTGCTCGTCATCGTGTCCGATCACGGCGAGCAATTGAATGACCGCAGCTACTTTCGCGAGCACGGCCATTCCCTGTACGAAGAGCTTATTCGCGTTCCCATGATCTTTCGCCTCGGCAACCGGCTGCCGCCGCACCAGGTAACCGGTTTTCAGTCTCAGCACATCGACCTGCTTCCCACGATTCTCGACATGACCGCCGCCTCCGCGCCTGGCCTGGCGCTTCCGGGCATGAGTCTCAAGGGCATCCTGTTTGGGCAGGCGCCGCCGGTGGAAAGCGTTGTGATCAGCGAGGGCGTCCAGCACGGCGGCCGCGACCTCGCGTCCATTCGCTACTCCATCAATGGCGTGACCAGAAAGTTCGTGTATTCTCCGTCCGCGGCCGCAGGAACATCGAACCCCGGCAAGTTCGCGAAGACCCAAAAGAACCTTTATTGGCTCGCCAAGGTCATTCCGAGTCACGGGCGGGAATTCTACGATCTGAACGCGGATCCCAAGGAAAAGAGGGACTTGGCCGAGTCGTCTCCCAAAGAGATGGCTTCGCTATCCGCGATGCTTTTGAATTACCTTGGGCGCGCGCGCGCCAACACCTGGGTTGAACCGGAGCTGAACTCGAAGGAATCCGACATGCCCGGTCTCGACCCCGACGCGCGCCAGCAGCTGAGATCGCTCGGCTACTAATGTTGTACGGAGACCGTTGAAATGAGACTGGGACTCAAACGAATTGCGTTGGGCGCGGCCGCGGTTTTGCTCCTGGTGATCTCGACGCCGGCACCGGCTGCTTACTTCGGCGAGAAGGCCATTCAGCTTCTGGGAGGCCGCCGTCAGACGAGCCTTCTCTTCGATCACGTCCAACCCATCGTCCGGAAACTGGGCGAAGGCGAATCCCTTCATTTCTCCTATGGCGTGCGACCGTCGTTATGGAAGAAGGAAGACGGCGCTCGGTATTTCTTCCGCGTGATTATCGAGCATGGGTGGTTTTCGAAAAAAGTCATTCATGACGAAGTCATCGATCCCTTCAAACGCGGTGCTCACCGCGGCTGGCAGAACATCGACATCGATCTTTCCCCCTGGGCCGGCTCGAAAGTCAAGATCACCTTCGAGTCCGGCCACGAAGGCGCTAAGGCGCCGGAGAAAGTGGAAGGCATCGTGTGGGGCGGGCTCGAGATCGGCGACTATCGCCGCAAGACCGATCGTCCAAACATCGTCCTGATTTCGATCGATACGCTGAGCTCCCAGCATCTCGGTCTGTACGGCTACCAGCGACCGACGACGCCGTTCATGGACGCGATCGCGACCAAAGCCGTCTGGTTCCGCAACATGATCGGCCAATCATCGTGGACGAAGCCGTCGCACATGTCCATCATGACGGGCCTCTGGGCATCCGCGCACCACATCTGGTCCGCTCCGCATCGCGACACG
>JBBRXR010000046.1:0-7997 GCA_038238485.1 Elusimicrobiota bacterium
GCGAGACGAGCCAGTTCGAACAGCAGCTCCGGGCCATCTGCGGCCTGCCGCTCGGCAGCCCGTTTCAGCCGCGCCCCGCGGCGATGGCCAATCTTCTGGGCGACGTGTGGGAAGGGGGCGAGCCGCGTTGGACGGAAGCGCTCAAGCTTCCCGGCGTTCACCTCCACCTTTACGGAAAGTCCGAACCGCGCGCCGGCCGCAAGATGGGCCATCTCACCGCCGTGGCGGACACCGCCGCCGAGGCCAAACGTCTCGTCATCGCCGCGCGCGACGCCCTCCGGCAGGGCTGAACCTTCTTTAAGGGCGGCGACCCGCCGCCATTTCCTCGAGCCGACGAATTCTTTCCTCCGTCGGCGGATGCGTGCTGAAAAGCGCCGACATTCCCTGGCCCGACAGCGGATTGATGATGAACAGGTGCGCCGTCGCCGGCGTGCCGCCCATCATGGGAATCTGCGTTTTCCACCCTTCGATCTTGCGAAGTGCGTTGGCCAACGCCAGCGGGTTCGCGTGCCGTCCGCCGGTTTCATCGGCGAGATATTCGCGGGAGCGGGAGATCGCCATCTGGATCAGCATGGCCGCGATGGGGGCGACCACGATGCCGACGATAAGCCCGATCGGGTTGCCGCCGCGCCGGTCGTCGTCGGATCGCCCGCCCATCATGGCGCCCCACATCGCCATATTGGCGAGGTGGCTGAGCGCGCCCGCGATGGTGGCGGCGACCGTGGAGACGAGCGTATCCCGGTTCTGCACGTGTCCCAGCTCATGGGCCAGCACGCCTTCCAGCTCGTCGCGGTTCAGGAGCCGGAGAATGCCCTCCGTCACGGCGACCGCCGCGTGCTGCGGGTTGCGGCCCGTCGCGAAAGCGTTGGGCGTTTCCTGCGGGATCACGTAGACCTTCGGCATCGGACTAGAGTACCGCTCGGCGAGGTCGCGGACGATCTGTTCCAGCTGCGGCTGGTCGCCGGGCTCGATCGGCTGCGCCCGGTACATGCGAAGGACGATCTTGTCGGAAAACCAGTAAGCGGTGAAATTCATCACGACGGCGAACAACAGGGCCATGGTCAGTCCGCCGCGCCCACCCAAGGCCTGCCCCACCCAGAGAAACAGGGCCGTCAGGGCGGCCAGCATCATGGCGGTTTTAAGTCTGTTCATTAGGTCCTCTCCTTGGCTGGGAACATGAGCGAAAGTGCGACGGAAAGCGCGAGCACCCCGGCGACCACGCCGAGCGCCGCCCCGATGGGAACGGTGTAGAAGTGTGAGATCATCATTTTGACGCCCACGAACGAGAGGATGATCGCCAACCCATACTTGAGCAGGTGGAAGACCTTCATGGCGCCGGAAAGCGCGAAGAAGAGCGCGCGCAGACCGAGGATGGCGAAGACGTTCGACGTGTAGACGATGAAAGGGTCGCGGGAAATGGACAAGACCGCTGGGATGGAGTCGAGGGCGAAGATGACGTCGGTGGTTTCCACCACCAGCAAAACGATGAACAGCGGGGTCACGGCGAACTTCGCCGCTTTTTTAACGAAAAAGTGTCCTTCCGGCGCGTCGGTGACGACGGGAAAGATTCTTCGAGCGATCTTGATCACCGGGTTCTTCTCCGGGTTGATCTCGTCGCCATCCTGGAACGCCATCTTGATGCCCGTGAACACCAGGAACCCGCCGAACACGTAAATGATCCAGTGGAATTTCTCGATCAGCGCCACGCCCGCGAAGATGAAGATGGCGCGCAGAACGATGGCGCCGATGATGCCCCAGAACAGAACCTTGTGCTGAAATTTCGCCTTCACGCCGAAGAACGCGAAGATCATGATGAAGACGAAGAGGTTGTCGACCGAGAGCGACTCCTCGATCAGATAGCCAGTGAGAAATTCCAGGGCGAGCTTCTTGCCCTCAAAGAAATAAATGCCGACGTTGAAGGCGAGGGCCAGCGAGATCCAGAAAAGCGCGATGAGGACCGCTTCCTTGAGCTTGATCTCGTGGTCCTGGCGGTTGAACGCGAAGAGATCGAGGGCCAGCAGAACCACAATCAGTCCCGCAAAGATCATCCACCCCGTGGGCCCGGTCACGCTCCGTAAGCTTCCTTATAGATTCGGATGAAGGCCATGACGCTGGCGACCAGGATCGGCCCGAGGATCAGGCCGAGCAGGCCGTAGGCTTTAAGGCCGCCGAGGATGCTGAAAAAAACGAGGACGAAGGGCATGCGCGCGCGCGAGCCGATGAGGATGGGGCGCAGGAAGTTATCGAGCCAACCCACCGCGGTCATGCCCCAGATCAAAAGGAAAATCCCCGCGCCCGTGCGCTCGGTCATGACGATCAGCGCCGTGGGGAACGTGATGATGAACGAGGCGCCGAGCAGCGACGCGCCGAACGTGGCGATGCCGAGAATCACGGGGAGTTTCACGCCGACCGCCAGGAAGCCGATCATGGCGACAATGCCCTGGCCGGCCGCCGTGAGAAAAACGCCGGAGGTCACCGCGCGGAACGTCTCATAGGCGCTGCGAGCCACCGCGAGCTTATGCCCGGTCTCCATCGGAATCAGGTTGAGCATCCACTGAAGGAACGACTCTCCGTCCCGGAACATGAAGAAAATGGCGAGCACGAGGATCATGAGCCGGAAGAACGTGAAAAAAGCGTTGGCGGCGATGAAGCCGCCGATATCGGAGATCCGCGTGCCGACGTCACGCAGGTTCTGGAAGATAAAGGGCTTCACGTCGATGTTGAGCCGCGAGAAGAAGGCGAACACGCGCTCGGCCAGCGTGATGGCCCCGGAAGGAAGGGTTTGGCGAAGGCCGGCGAACTCTCCGGAGCTCAGGCTCTCCACCACGCCTTGCGCGGTGGGGATGAGGTTGCCGGATTCACGAAGGAGGACCCAGACCACGCCAAGAAGCGGAATCACCACGGACAGCACCACGGTCAATGTCAGGATCAGCGAGGCGGCGTTCTGATTTGGCACCGAGCGGCGCAGGCGGCGGTAAAGGGGAAAGAAGGTGAGGGTGAGCATCGATGCGATGAGAAGAGGCGAAATGAAGGGGCGCGCGAGCAGGAACGTCTGATAAAGCAGGAACGCGAAGCTCGTGAAGAAGAAAACCCGGATGATGAGTTCCCGGTTGAATGTAAAGCGCGATGCCATGGGTGAATTGTATTACTTCGGCCGCTGGAGAGGGCGGCGACGGGCTCCATAATTTCTTTACGCGATGCCTTCGTAATTACTACGTTTTCAGAAGCGCCATGGTCCCCAACAAGTTTATCGAAATGATGAAAAACCGCATTTGCGAACGGCTCGGCATCGACAATTTCCATTACGTCGAAATCGAGTCGAAGAAGCGAGTTCTGCCCGCGCAGGCGAAAGATCTGGAGAAGTATCTCGACAAGAAGGCCAAGTTCGAGAAGTCATCCTTCTTCCTCGACCAGTTTCTCGATACGCCCAGGAATGAGCTTCGCGCCAAGGGCGCCAGCATGCGCCTGCGCTACAAGCGCAACGGGTCGCAGGTGTACCTTCAATACAAAGGGCCGGGGTTCAAGGAAGACGGGCTTCTTTACCGCTCCGAGTTCTCAAGTGAGCGCCTGAAGAACCTTCTGCTCGAAGAGAGCCACCACGACATGATCAATTTCACCAAGACGCCGATTCGGGCGATCCTGAATCGTCATCTCGGACGCGACATGCGCAAGGCGATGCGGGCGCATCTGGGATCGGTTGTGGACCGGATTTCGGTGGGACCCATCATCTGCGTCTATCAGAAGCAGAAGTACAAGGTGAAGGTGGGCGCGGCGTTTCTCGAGCCGTCGCTCGATCGTATTTTCGCGTTTCACATCAACAAGGGAGGGCTGCATCCGCTCTCGACGTTCTGGGAGTACGAGAACGAGATCAAGGCGCCGGCGCAGTCGCTCGACGCCAAGATCACGCACCTGCCCGATCTGCTCGAATTCGACCGCAAGCTCTGCAAGCGCTTCGATCTGAAGCCAGAGCCCCTCGACAAGTACCACCGCTGCAGCTCGATCTTCGAGCGCTAACTCCCGCCCTTCGGTCGCGCCGCCAGGATCGTGTCCTTGTAGCGCGACATCGCCAACTGCTCAAAAAAGAACTGTGACCGTATCTGTTTGCCCGACGCCGGGGGCGTCACGCGCTCATACGTCCCGTCCGGCTTGAGGCTCCATCCCCGCACGTTGTCGTTGAAGCTCATCGCGAGCACCGTTTCGCGGATGTATTTTTTGAGGATCGGATCGATCACGGGAAACGCCACTTCATAACGCGCGTAGAAATTGCGCGGCATCCAGTCGGCGCTGGAGAGGTAAATCTTTTTCGAGCCGTTGGACCGGAAATAATAGATGCGGCTGTGCTCGAGAAACCGGTCCACCACCGAGACGACCCGGATATTGTCGCTCAGGCCCTTCACGCCGGGGCGCAGGCAGCAGATGCCTCGGATGAGCAGCTCGATTTTCACGCCGGCCTGCGACGCGTCGTAAAGCGCGTCGATGACGTTCGGGTCGACCAGGGCGTTCATCTTCGCCACGATGTGGCCTTTTCCACCCGCCTTCTGGATGAGCGTTTCCTGCCGGATCAGATTTTCGAATCCATCGTGAAGGTTCGTCGGCGCCACGAGCAGGTGCTTGAAGACGGTGTCGGTGCCGCGATGGGTGAGCGACCGGAAGTAGGCGAGCGTTTCATTGCCGATGTCCTGGCGCGCGGTGAACAGGCCGAGGTCGGTGTACTGCCGCGCCGTGCCGGGATGATAATTGCCGGTACCGAGGTGGGTGTAATAAACGGTTTTTCCGTTCTCCGTGCGCAGGACCTGCGTGATCTTCGAATGGACCTTGTATCCGCCCAGCGGGCGGATCACCCGCACCCCGGAATTGCGCAGCTCTTCAGCCCAGCGGACATTGTTGAGTTCGTCGAAACGCGCCTTGATTTCGATGTAGGCGGTGACCTTCTTGCCGCGTTTGACGGCTTCGAGCAGAGCCTCCATGATCGGCGATTCGCGGCTCGTGCGGTACATCGTGTGATAAATCTGGGTGACGTTCGGATCCCGCGCGGCCGACCGGAGGAACCGGGTGATCGTGTCGAACGAGTCGTATGGGTGGTGAAGAAGGATGTCCTTGTGGCGGATCGCGTCGAAGATTGTCCGTTTTTGAAGCATCGGCGGAATCTGCGGGTGCAACGGCGGGTAACGCAGGTGATTGAACGACTTCATGTTGTAGATGACGGCCAGCGTGCGCAGGTCGAGCGGCAGGGAGAAACGGTAAAGCCCACCGGAATCGAGCCCGAGATGGGCGGCGACGAAAAGCGCGCCTTCCGAGTAATGCGGCGCATCCACCTCGAGGCGAACCACGCGCGCCTTCAGCCGGCGATTGACCGCTTCGACGATCTGCTCCTCGAGTGACTCTTCGTCGTCGGGATGATAGCGGAGGTCGGCGTCGCGGATAATCTTGAAAGGGAACGCCTCGACCACTTCACGGCCGGGAAAGAACGAAGGCGCCCGCGCCGCGAGCCAGCGCTCAATGAGCGCGAAGCGCAACGTGCGGCCGCGCCGCGACAGCCGAAGCATGCGGCCCTGGCGCTCTTCGATGGTGATGACGGCGTACTCGTCTGGGAAACGGACGAAGACGTGCAGTCGCTCGCTCGCCAGCGGCGGCAGCGGCTCGGAGTTCCGTCGAACGAGAAATTTGATGTTGGGCAGGCGCGCACGGATTTCCGCGTCGAGCTCGGCGTCCTCGCCGAATTCGCTGTAAATCAGAATTCCTTCCTTGGCCAGCACGCCGAAGATGTCGCGCAGCACCGCGGCCTGTTCGGCTTTCTGGCGGAGAACATGGTCGCGGATCTGCGAAAGCACGCGCGCCGGCGACTGTTCGGTTCCCGCCCAGCGCGAGCGCAGCCGCTTGTTGCGCTTGGCCAGTTCCGCCACGCGCACCATGAAAAATTCATCGAGGTTGGAGGACACGATCGCGGCGAACTTGAGACGCTCGAAGGGCGGCGCGGTGTGGTCGGCGGCCTCGCTGAGCACGCGATCATTGAAGTGCAGCCAGCTCAGGTCGCGGTCGAAATAGCGTCCGTCCGGCGTGCGGGGTGGTGGCAGCTCCATGCGGTTGCCGGTAAGCTCGTGCAGGTAATCACCCAGCGAGCGCCACTCGGGAGGGCCGGAATAGTGATTTTTGGAGGCAGAACGTTTCATTGGTTCGACATTCTAAGAGGGGTTTCGCCGCTGAACAAGGGTGGCCGGTTGACGACCGTGCGACAGCGGCGTGAATCCATGTTATAGTTTTTGCTCCGTGACCGCCTTCCAATTCAGCGAACGAGTGGCCTTGAAGGTCCCGCCCAGGGAGCTCTGGCGCTTTCTTTACGATACCGACCGGCTCAACCGGCTCATGAAACTGCCGTCCATTTCCTTCGTCCCGGATCCCGACAAGAAAAAGAAAGGGCACTTCGCGGCTGAGGCCCGGCTCGGCCCCATGGTTCTCCGCTACGAAGAATTTCCCTTCGAATGGATTGAGGAACGATATTACCGCGTCTTCCGGCGTTTTCATTCCGGTCCGTTCGCTGAGCTGAAGGGCGGTATCCGGCTTGAGCCCGCGGTCGGCGGCACGATGCTCGAGGTTTTCGCGGAAGTCACTCCACGCTGGCCCCTGGGCCGCCATCTCGCCCAGGTGCTCATGAAGCAGATGGCGATCAACAAAATCCTCACGCAGGCCCGCGCGTTTGAGGAAGGATTCATCAGATCTGAAAAGCTTCCGCCCTCGCCCAGCGCGCGCGACGTGTCCACGAACCAGCTCGAAGCGCGGCTCAAAGCTCTTTCGCAGGCGCCCGTTGACCTGTCGCTCGTTCCGCTCGTCAGAGACCTCATCGTCGACGGTTCTGACGTGGTGGTCACCCGTCTTCGTCCCTTCGAGCTTGCTGATCGTTGGGACAAAGAGCGCTATGAAGTCCTTCGCTTCATGCTGCACGCCACCAAGGCGGGTCTTGTCGACCTGAACTGGGAGATCCTCTGCCCGCATTGCAAGGCGCCGACGGAAACGGGCGCATCGATGGCCGCGTTGGTGGCGCAGTCCGCGTGTGAAACGTGCGAGACGTCGTTTCGCGTGGACCTCGCTAACTCCGTCGAGGCGGTTTTCTCCGTCAACCGCGGAATTCGCGACGCGCGTCGTGAAGTTTATTGCATCGGCGGCCCGGCGAATTCACCGCGCATCATGGCGCAGCTTCGTCTCGAACCGGGCGAAGTGCGCCAGGAGCGCCTCGCCGCGACGCCGGGGCTGCTCGTGGCCCGCTCTTACCAATCCAGCGGCCTCATTCCTCTGGAAGTGAGCGACACGGGGCCAACGGAACTCACGATGACCTGCGACGCGACGATCTCGGCGTCGTCGGCGCGCATGGCGTCGCCCCGGGCGACGGTGGCGATCACGAACAAACTTTCGGGCGAGTGCCTCGTCGTCATTGAGCGCGAAACATGGCGGGAAACGGCCGCCACCGCGGCGATCGTCACCACCATCCAGGAATTCCGCGATCTCTTTCCCGCCGAGGCGGTCGCGCCGGGCCAGGAAATCGCCGTCGGAAGCCTCGCCGTTCTGTTCACCGATCTGTCCGGTTCCACCGAGCTTTACGAGCGCGTGGGCGACGTGAAGGCTTTCGACTTCGTGCAGAGTCACTTTCAGTATCTTCTCAAGGTCGTGGCCAAACACCGCGGCGGCGTGGTCAAGACGATGGGCGACGCGATCATGGCGGCGTTCAATTCCGGCCTCGATGCGGCTTCCGCCGCCGTCGCGATGCAGGAAGACTGGGAAGGGTTTATTTCGAACTACAAACTGCCCAACGCCATTCGTCTGAAGGTCGGCCTTCATCAGGGCTCGACGGTCGTCTTCAACAACAAGGGAGCGCAGGACTATTTCGGCGGCACCGTGAACATGGCCGCGCGCAATCACGCGCAGGCCCAATGCGGCGAGAATGTTATCAGCCAGGCGCAGCGCGACGACCCCGACGTCCGCAAAAACCAGGAGGCCGGCTTACC
>JBBRXR010000047.1:0-7963 GCA_038238485.1 Elusimicrobiota bacterium
GCCCACTGGACCGCCCACGCCGGCGAAAGCGCGGGCCTGTTCTTCCCGGCGCTCGGTCAGGATGATTCCTATTACGCGGCCTCCGGTCTCGTGCGCTATCTCGACATGATGGCCGACAACACCGACACGGCGATCGCCAGCAGCAAGGGCGGCGCGCGCGTGCCCGCCCAGCCGGTGGCCGACATCCGCCCGGCGATCGCGGGCGTCAAGGCGTCGCCCGCCGTGCGCCGCGACATCGAGGCGCTCGCATCGAAACTCGACGACGTTCGCTTCCGCTGGGAAGGTGGAGAGCGCGACACCTCGGGCGGCGTGGTCCGCCACGAAGCGGTTGGAAAAGCCTTGGTCAAAGCGCTCGGCGCCAATCCGGATGCCAATCGCCTTCAGGCCGTCGGAAACAATCTCGCCGTCGGAGAGCTCGCCATGGCCATTGAACAGGCCGACGCCCTCACCATCCAGATTCTCACGCACCCCGACGTGACCGCCGACCCTGCCCTGCGCGCCGCCTTGATGGGCGCGCTCGACTGGCGCGGCGCGTTGGTGCGCGAGCGCATCCGCAACGCCGAGCTCGTCGGCCGCGGCCGCGCGGGCGCCGGACGCGACGCCGTTCGCCAGCAGGTGCTCAATTCCATTCTCGTCCAGCAGGGCGTGAACCTGCCCAAGGCGTGGGCCGATGTGATCCGCGCTTCCATGAAAGCCAGCGGCGCCGAACCCGCGTTCGCGGGCTGGGTGGCCGCCGCGCCCGCCGCCGTGATCGCGCCCGTTATTGAGCGCCGCGCCGGCGTCGACGCCGGGACCGCCCCGCGCATCGAGAAGCAGGGCCTGCCCGACGCCGGAAAGCAGGCGACGGTGAAGCTCCCGCCGCCCACCGCGCGCGTTGAACTCACGCCTTTCGAGCGGCCCAACGTGGCCGACCTCGGCCCCTATCGTTTTGTTCCGTCGGACATCCGCGTCACCACGCGCGTCAAAGGACAGGAGGCCAAGGTCGACCCGAAAGACCTTCTGCCGCTCGCCAAAGGCGGCAAGGGAATGCCCGCGCGCCGTCCGCTCGTCTCGCCGATCGGCAAGGCCGCGCCCGCGTTGCCCATCACGCCCGCGCCCGCCGGTTCCACCTTCGATTACGTTCTCGTCAACAACCGCGGTGACGCCGTGCTCTCGCTCACCGGCACCCAGCTGGAAGAACTGCGCGAGGCCGGCTGGATCCACTTCACCGAGCCCGCCGGACGCCTGGGCGACCAGCTCGTCGCGCCCGGCAACCTGCTCGGAAAGGAAGACCCGCGCCGCCGCATGTTCATCGCGGACCCAGAACGCGTCGCCCTCTATGTGCGCTCGCCCCTGCGCGCGCTGCCGATCTTGCCCGCGGGGTTTGGCGGTCCGCTTCCGGTCCTCGCGGGCCTCGCGCCCTGGGTGATCGCGCCTGAGAGCGGCCCCGCGTCCGCCGGCATCGCCAAGGCCGGCGGCTTTGAAGTGCTCGGCACGATGGGCGAAGCCCTGCACCGCGTGGATGAGGCGAAGGACGACGCGGCCGCCGCCAAAGCCGACGCCGCGATGGCCAAACGCCTGCGCGACACGGACGATTACGTTCTCACCAACCGCGACCGCACCGCGTGGGACGGCTTCCTGCCGATGTCCGAGCAGCGCATCATCGAAGAAGCGACCCGCGACGCCGGCACCGTGCGCATTTTCCTGCCGGCGCTCGGTCGCTACATCTCGCTGGCCGACTTCGAGTCCCCGATCTGGAACACCGACGTGGCGCGTGAAGTGAACAAGGGCCGCTACACGATTTACCGCAAGAACGGCGCCAACTGGCTGCCCGTGGTGACCTACGACCAGCTCACGCTGCTCGGCCGCGAGATCGTGTTCGACGGCGACACCGGGCGCCGCCTCACGCACGCCGAGGCGCTCTCGCCGCTGCGCAACTCGAACAGCCTCGTGCGCTATATCTACGTGGGCGGCAACCTGATCGAAACCGCGCACCCCGACACCATTTTCCCCGATCTGCAGAACATGGCCGACATCCGCGACGGTTTCGCGCTCGACCTGAAGCAGGTGAACGCGGGCGACCGCGCCGCCGCGCAGAAGACCGTGGCCGCCCGTGAGCGGCTGCGCGCCGCCACCCAGCAGGCGTTCGTTTCGCTCAAGGGCATCGGCGGCCCCTACGCTGTGATTGTCCGCGGCGAACCAAACGGGCCGGCCCGCACCGA
This sequence comes from Elusimicrobiota bacterium, assembly GCA_038238485.1. Classification (GTDB taxonomy): domain Bacteria; phylum Elusimicrobiota; class Elusimicrobia; order F11; family F11; genus JBBRXR01. The sequence continues at coordinate 2,202 of JBBRXR010000047.1, forward strand.
CGTGCGCGTGCCCGTGGTCGGCGCGATCGCCGGCAAGGAAGATTTCGAGCGCGAGTTCGGAGCGACCCCGGCCAAGCAGCGCCAGAAGCTGGAGGCGCTGGCCAAGCAGAAAGGCTTTCGCGTGATCCTCACCGACGGCATCGGACTTTCCGTCGACAAAGAGGGCCATATTCTGGAAGCCAAGGGCGCGGACGCGCTCGGCGGCAACTGGACGTGGCGCGTCGCCGAAGGCACCGAAGACCGCAAGATCGAAGGCGCCGTGTATGCGATGCGCGTGGGCCGCAAGGGCGAGATCCATGAGGTCTTCAACCAGGCGCAGGCGGAAGCGCAGTTCATCACACCGCGCACCGGCGCAGCGGCCGAAGGCCGCGTGGAATGGGCGCTCGTCGACCCGTCGGGCGTTGTGTGGCCCATGAGCCGCCCCGGCAACTACCGCAAAACGGACCTCGATTCAATGCGCGCGCGCGGCATGACCATCACCGGTTTCGACAAGGCCCAGCAGGAAGCGCCGCTGCACACGCGCTTCACCGGCATCATTCACATTCCGAGCGACGACCAGATCCTCTTCGGCCACGCGTCGGTGTCGAAGGCGCTGAAAACGCGCCTCGGCGAATACCGTCGTCTGCAGAACCAGTCGCTCCTATTGATTGTGGACGGCCTCGCCGCGCTCGATTCGCTTCCCAAGAAGGAAATCAACCTCGGCAACGGCGTCATGGTGCCGGTCGGCTTCGATTTCCAGCGCATCGCCATCGACCTGCACCGCCCGAGCTTCCTGCCGATGGCCAACCCGACGGTCAGCGCGCTCGCGCGCATCCAGCTCGCCAACGATGGCATCCTCGTCCGCCAGGGCGAAGCGTGGGCGTCGCCGCAGATGGACGATTCCGAGTTCCGCCTCTCGAGCTTCGCGCCGGCGTTCAACCTCGGCCGCCAGGTGCCGCTCGACGCGGCCCAGCTCCCGGCGCGCGTGATCGTGCGCACCGCCGATGAGCGCGAGCGCGCCCGCCAGCTCGCGGTCCCGCTGCTCATGCCGGTGAATATTGACGAGGAAGGCCTCGTCTACGAGTTCGAGCACAACGGCACGGTGTACAACCTGAATTTCGGCAAGCAGGCCGCGCAGCGCGGCATCCGCGACGCGATGTCCACGTATCTCATCGGCTCGACGGGTGTGATGCGCCGCTTCAATGGCGGCGTGGAGATCGACACCACCCAGCGCGTGAAGGGCAATGGCGGTTCGTATCCCGTCACCACGTCGCAGGCCTTCGTCGGCGCTCCCGACAGCTACATCGTGGAACTCGCGAAGTCGGGCGTGGTGCTCGACCGCGACATGGCCACGCGCTACGAAGTGGGCGTGAACCGCAACGGCCGCGGCGAGCTGATGGGCACCCGCACGGTGCGCGTCCGCACCACCGGCGGCGTCGCCGGCGCGCAGATGAGCCTCTTTGAAGCGACGAAACAGGAAGAGCTCTCGCGCGCCGCCACCGACCTGCGCATCGCGGGTGGGGGAGAACTCCGCGTCGAATACGTCGCGAAGAAAACCGGCGAGCCCACGGTCACCATCGTGAAGACCGAAGGCGCGGCGGGCATCGACCAGGCGCAGAAGCGCGTGCAGGACGCGTTGGCCGCCATCCCGGCTGCCGAACTGCGCTACGACGCGCCGAGCAAAACCTATTCGCATCAGGGCCGCGTGATCTACAGCGTGCGCTCGCACTGGCTCTACGAGTACGACAAAAACGGCCAGCCCACCGCGGCCTCTCAGGTCATCTTCTCCGCCGGCATGGCGGCCGACCGCGCCGCGCGGCTCGACGTCGAAGCGGCCGACATGGCGAAGTATCTCGCCGTGCTCAAGCAGGGCGGCGTGATCGAAACGAACCTCACGACCCGCGTGAACACCTATCTCATCGGCGCGCCGGCCTACCAGGCCGCGCAGAAAGAAGTGGCCGCCCGCCCCATCGGCGAGCAGATCGAAATTTCCGGCACGCAGACCTACACGGTCGACGCGGGCGCCGGCGTGACGATCCAGAAAACGATGTACGCGCCGCCCGCCGACGTTCGCAACCGCTTCTTCGACAACGCGGTGCCCGAGCACAAGGCCGCGATGCCCGCTATCGACGCCGCCGGCATTCCCGCGGCCGACGCGGCCCGCGTGAAAGAGGCCGTGCGCGTGCGCGGCGAAGATCTCGCGAAAGATGCCGCGCTCCGCCGCCAGGGCGGCTCGTTGACGCTCAACGGCGAGACCGGCGCGCTTGAAAAGATGGACGTGGGCCCGGACGCGGTCGCCGCCGCGATGGCCGACCTCGCGAAGAATTTCGACTTCGCCGAACGCGAGCGCATCGACTCCATCGGCTACCGCTACGACCTGGCGGGCAAGCACGTCATTATCATCTTCGGACAGAGCGACTTTGCCCGCATCGTCGGCCTGCGCCTCATCGCCGCCGAACAGGCGCGCGACGAACAGAAGCGCGCCGTCGAGCTGGCCCGGTCCGGCCGCGTGCCGCCGAACTTCGCCGAGGCCTTCACCGTCAGCGAGCTCATGCCCGGTTACGGCGAGCCCGGCAAGGTGAAGTTCGACCGCGACGGTTTCGTCAAGACGCGCGTCACCAACCTCGTGACGAAAGAGGTGTCGATCGTGACCGCGGACTCCGACGGAAACTTGGTCCACAAGCAGGGCCCGGAGTTCGAGACCGATTACAACCGCGCCCTCCAGAAGAAAGTCTTTGAAGACACCGGCGTTCGCAGCGCGATTCCGGCGCGCACCTTCGACGCGCGCGGCGTGCGCGTGACGTACATCGCCGTCCCGGCGATCGCCAAGGACAAGATCACCGGCTATACGCTCACCGGCACCCCCGCGGCCGCCCGTCCGCTGCCGCAGGGCGTCGAGACGAGCGTATTCGAGATTTATCAGCGCGGAAAAGACGTGAAAGAGCGCCCGATCATGGACGTGCGCCAAGTGACCTCGCAGGACAACGCGGGCCGCACGCGTTACGAGTACGACGCGGCGGGCTTCCTCGTCGCCACGCGCTCCGACACGCGCGCCGCCGGCGGCTGGGTGGAGCGCGGCGTCTCACGTCCGCGGATGAAGTCCCAGCAGGTGTTCGTCGACAACGGCGGCCATTTCCTGCACGACGCCGTTGACGCGACGGCCCAGCCGTCCGTCCGCCACCTCTCGCCGCTCGGCGCGGAAGTCCGGGTCGACGCGGGACCCAAGACCGTCATCAGCGGCGGCTTCGCGCGCCATCCCGACACGGGCGCGTGGCTCCCGTCGCTCCGGCTCTCAATGATCCAGGGCGAGCCGAGCGAAGTGGCCACCATCGCCCCGCTCGCGGGCGGTAAAGCCGAGAAGACGCGCTTCGCCGTCCATCGCCTCCCCGGCCGAGACGCCGACGGCCGCCCGCTCTTCGCGCGCACGCCGCTCTCAAAGGAAAGCGCCGACGGTCTCGGTTACCTCGAGACGCGCCGCTTCACCTATCAGACTGTGAACGCGGGCGAGACGAAGACGATGTGGATCCGCTTCGACACGGCCGCGGAAAAGGCCGCGTTCGACAACTTCGGCCTGGCCGGCATGGAATTCGGCCTCGACGCCTACGACCGCGACCCGGCCCTGCCGGGCGCGCTCCAGATTCGCGCGTTCACCAATAAGGTGGAAGCCGTGGACGGCGCCGATGGAAAGACGCCGCGCATCACGCAGACCGTGCGCATCGCTGACGGCGCGGACGCCGCCATCGCCGCTCTCGTCGCCGCGCAGCCGAACGACGACACAAAGACCTCGCTCGCCGCCGACTTCAAGCTCCGTAAGGAGAAGGGCATCACCACCGTCTTCGAGTTCCGCGCGATGTCCCATTGGGACGGCGCGAAAGAAGTCCCCTTCCGGATGATGGTGCCCATCGAGCGCACCGACGAGAAAGGCGGCAAGACGACGTTCCATTACGACGTCCCGAACGCGTACGGCCTTGCCACGCGCGCCACGTACAACGCCGGCGACGGCTTCTCACCCGAGCTCACCACCCTTCTCACCAACGTCCGTGGCGAGCCCTATGTCGACCGCGTGACGGGCGCGAAGCTCATCGATATCGCCATCAACCCGATGAACCAGGCGGGGAAAGAAGGACTGTTCCGCTTCGAAGAGATGCGCGTCGTGAAGGAAAAAGCCGAGCGCTCCCGCGTCCGCTACATGAATCAGGCCGGCATGTTCGTTCTGGAAGAGCCCACGGGCAAGACCGTGCGCGCCGCCGCCTTTGTTCCGCACCCCGTCACCGGCGCGTTCGCCGCGCAGAAGGCGATCGTCATCGACGCCCGCGGCACCGTCGACGAAATCACGATCACCTACGACCCGATCACGGGCGAGCAGCACGAAACCACGCGCCCGCTCGACAAGGATCCGGGCGACGACATGGGCCATCTCGACGTCGGCCCGCGCATCGACGTCGCCATGTTCCAGGACGCGGACAACGCCACGCGCGCCCGCGGCCAGGCCACGATTCCCCTCGGCGTGCGCCTGTTCGGCGAGGGCTACACGCGACACGCGTTCTGGGCGGAGACGCTCGTCTTCGCGATCGTCCCCGCGCTCATCGGCCTGCCGATGCTTTCACTTCTCTTCACGGCCGCGTTCGTCGGCTTCCATTATGTTGACCGCGGATCGCTCGCCGGCACCGGCGTGCGCGTGTCGACGATCAAAGTCTTCGCCGTCGCGGCCGCCAACCTGGTCGCGATCTTCGCCGCGACGTCGCTGCTCGCCCTACAGCCCTCGGCGCAGAGCGTGCTCGCGCTCATCGCGATCATCGGCGCGATCTCGAGCTTCCACTATGGCGCGAACCAGGTGCGCCCGGCCACGTCGTTCGTCGCGCCGGAATACCTCTCGCTCATCCGCGCGCTCTCGCGCTCGGGCAACGTCGACGAGCGCCGCCATACCATCATTGATCTGATCGCGTCCGACACGCAGCTCAAGCTCGACCTGGATTCGCTGGGCGACCGCGCCCGCACCGGCCACGTCGCGGGCGACCTGTCGGAGCTTCTGTCGCGGCACCTCAACGCGGCCATCGCCGCCGGCGCTCCCGTGCGCGGCATCCGCGCGCTGGCCACCCGCGCCGACGCGGGCGTCCGCCAGATGCTGACGGGTGAGGCGTACGACATCTCGCTCTTCGGTGGATCGCTCGGCGCGCTCAACGACAACGCCGTGCGCGCGGCCACGGAAGAGAACCGGCCCGTCATCAACTATCAGTTCATCGCGGGCATTGAGCCGCAGGCGGCGCTCCGTCAGGCGCAGGAAAGCGCCCAGCGGCTGTTCGCGAAGAAAGGCGCGCCCGTGGCCCTGGTCCTCGTCGTCGAAGACGCGGGAATCCGCAACGTGCTCAAGGGCGTGTTCCTCCACTCCGGTTTCACAGTGGAAGTCATCCTCCGAGGGGACGACACGCGCTTCTCGTTCGTCCGCGACCAGGCCCTTCAGAATGCCACGATCGCCGCGATGGCCGCGCGCGCGGACAACCGCCTGCTCGTGCCCGCGAAACTCGCCCTGCCCGACGGTTTCTTCGACCTGGGCGGCGAGGAAATGGCGCGCTACCGGATCTTCGTGCTGATCATGGACGCGCTCAACGCCATCGCCATCGAAATCCGCTCCCAGGACCTGAACCACATGAGCGACATGCAGAAGATCGTCGCCAGCCAAGCTTAGTCTCCGAGCGTCACCCCAAAAACGGCCGGCCCCCGCCCAACCCCCGGGGACCGGCCGTTCTGTGTACGCTCACCGAGGGAAAGGAACGCTTTTACAA
>JBBRXR010000048.1:0-7930 GCA_038238485.1 Elusimicrobiota bacterium
CTGGGGCTACGACCCGTTCGACATGGCTGGTTACGTCTCCGGTCCGTTTCTTGAAGTCGGCGTTCACTTCATTAGTCTCGTGGCGCACGCGTTTTCTCGCGTCGTCCCGATCGGGACAACGCTGCTCGTCCTGGAGGTGGCCGGCCTATCGATCGCGCCGCTTCTGGTGATCCCCTCGGTGCGCAACGTGGGCGGCACGCGCGCGCAGGCGTGGTCGGCGTTTGCGCTCGTCACGGTGCTCTTTGGTTTTCTCGATCCTTTTTCCGAGCGCATGTACCGTCTCGGTCTCTACGGCTTTATGGTGGCGGGTTTCGTCGGCATCCTTCAGGTGAGTCTTGTGTGGCGCTGGTTCGCCTCCGGCTCTTGGCGGCTTGGCGTCGCGCTGTGCGCCGTGACGGCGGTCCTCTTTCAAATCCATCCGGCGTCGCTGGTCGTCGTGCTCGTGCCGAATCTCGTGATGTTCGCGTTTCTCGCGCCGCGTCTCGGCGTGAAGCGGATTATGGCGACGCTCGGCTTCGCGGCGATCGCGCTCGCGGCGAACCTGTACTGGATCCGCCCGTTCGTCGCCTTTTCCGATTGGAAGAGCGACGCGCCTTACTTCGTCACCACCGGCTTTCAGGCGGCGCGGCGCACGGCGGAGCTGCTCAGCCGCAGCCCCTTCATCGGGGTGCGCATCACCATGCTCACGTATGTCTTTGGACTCGCCATCGCGGGGACGCTCGCGCTCCTGCGCCGCCATCGCGCGTTGGGCGTGATGATGGCGGCCTGGCTTGTCGCGCTGTTCGTGGAGGGATATTTCGGCAGCAGCTTCCCGGTGCTCCGCACCCTTCAGCCCGGGCGAAACTCGTTCGTGTTCTGGATGCTCGCGGGCGTCATGGGCGGCATGGCGGTCCCCGGCGCGGTGCTCTCCTATCGCGAACGGCGCCGGTTCGGCCTGGGACTTTACGCCGTCTGCGCGATCCTCATGTTCATGCCCCTGAAGCGAGATGGGCGGAAATTTCCCGCGCTCAGCAACCAACTTCCAGAGGGCCAGCGTTTGTTCATCGATTCACTCCGGTTCCATCGCGTGGACGGCCGCATCCTGGTCGAGTGCCTCGACTTCCTCACGCCCCACACCGCCGACCTCATGCCGTTCCTGATTCCTGGCCAGGCCTTTCTCGGCGGTCAGCACCCCGGGAATTTCATCAAAGGCCGCTTCAGCCTTTTCACCGGCGCGTATGTCGGACCCGATGGATGGATTTCTGATATTCCCATGGCGTTCAGCCGGTCGCTCAAAACCATGGGTCCCGACACGCTCGAAGATTATTTTCGGCTCTACAACGTGGGCCTCGTTGCCGCCCGAACGCCCTCGATGCGCGACGCGCTCGCGAGCTTTCCCGCGTTACTCGGACCGCCCGAGATCGCGGGCGACTACGCGATCTACCCCGTTCTCAAATCCTTCACTTGGTTTGAGGAAGGCTCAGGCCGCGTATCGATGGCGCTCGACCGGATCACGATCGACGACGCGTCCGCGGGCCGGCTGGTGCTCAAGGCGCACTGGATCAAAACGCTTCGCGTCGACCCGGACTGCGACATCCAACCGGCCTTTCTCGCTGACGATCCGGAGCCGTTCATCTCGATTAACAACGCGGGCGGGCACCCTCGGCTCGTTGTGTACAATGCGGGCCTGTGACAGACATGAGTCGCATTGTCGTACGTGTTCCCCAGTGGCTTGGCGACGCGGTGGTGAGCACTGTGTTCATCCGCCGCCTGCGCCGGCGACATCCCGGCGCCTATATCGGCGTCGCCTGCCGCCCGCCGCTCGCGCCCATCTTTGAAAACCTGACCGAGGTGAACTCCGTGGTGCCCCTTCCCAAGGACGCCGGCGTCATGGGCGCGGCTCGGGCCCTTCGCGAACACCGATTTGACACCGCTTACATTCTTCCTCAATCCGCCCGGACCGCGCTCGAGCCTTGGCTCGCCCGCATCCCGCGTCGAATCGGGTTCGGCGGTGACCTGCGCGCGATGCTGCTGACCGACACGCGGCCGTACCGGTTGGACCTTCTCTATCCACGCCGCTACCTGGCGCTCCTGGACGACGCCGGCGACGATCTCGCCGCGACGCCGCCGTGCTTTCCAAACCCCGCCCTATCCGATGCTCGGATGAAAGAGCTTTTCGGCAGCGCGTGGGACGCGTTGCCCAAACCAGTCCTTGGAATCGCGCCCGCTTCGATCGCGCCGGCGCGCACCTGGCCGACCGATCGGTTCGCGGACGCGGCGCGGCGATTCCAGAAGGAAACTGGCGGAACCGTCGTGCTTATCGGCACTGCGAAGGAGCGCCCGATCGTCGAGGAAATCGCGGCGACGCTCACGGGCTGCGTCGTGGACACGTCGGGGCGGCTCTCTCTCACCGAACTTGGTTCCGTCATCAGCCGGTGCGACCGTTTTCTGGTGAACGACTCCGGACTCATGCATGTGGCCGCCTGCTTCGGCGTTCCAACCGTCATTCCCTTTGGCTCGAGCGACCCGACGCTGATACTTCCTCCCTGGGGACGTGTCGCTGGGCTTTATCACCAGGTGATCGATTGCCAACCGTGCCGGAGAAACACGTGCGCCCGTTTCGGCGACTACCGCTTCGCGTGTCTCAAGGCCGTCACGACCGATGAGGTGGCGTCGGCATTCGCGCCGCTCGAGAAGGCCCGTTGATCGCCGCCGCGCTGTCGAAATTCCGGCTGGCGACGATGGACCTGGAGGGCTGGGTGGCGAGGGCACGGAGCGCTTGGGACCGGCTGACACCCCCAGCGCGCCTGCGCATCCTTATATATGTGGTGTTCGCCCTGCAGATTTCAAAGCTCACCCGCCTCGTTCCGATCAATGAAATTTTTGACGGGTCGCCGCTCACGGAGTTTCATTTCGGGCAGATCTATTCCGATATTGTGAACGATCGCGAGTTCATGAGGATCTCCCATCGACCCTGGGGTTATGACCCCTTCGTCGGCGCCGGGCAGCCCGTCGGTTCCGGATTAACGCCAGAGTCGCAGGCGCCCATCCTCTTCGATCGCCTCTTTCGTTCCCATCTGGCGCCGGCGATCACAATCAAGATCTTCTTCTGGCTTGCGTTCCTCGCGGGGCCGTTCTTCGTGCTGGGCGCCGCGAAGCTTTTCGGGTTTGACGACGCTTCCACCGCTATTTCCCTGTCGCTCGCCGCGGCCGGTTCGCTTGGCTACGAATTCCTGACGCGTTACTTTATTTACCGGGGAAACATCTCGCACTGGTTTGTCGCGCACATGGCCCTCTTGAATGCGGCCGCGTTCTACGCGCTCCTGACGCGGAACTCGCGCCGGTCCGCCATCTGTTTCGCGCTCACACTTCCGCTCCTGCCGCTTCTTGACCCCGCCGTGGCCATTCTTCAACTGGTGCCGATCACGGTACTGCTGATCGATGCGCCGGAGCGACATCGCCGGGAGGCGATTGGCTGGCTCGCGCTGGGAACGGTGCTCGCGCTGGTGATCAACGCGTTTTGGCTGCGCCCGTTTCTCATTTTCCACCGGTTTTCCAATGGAGAGTTGGAATGGCCGACGCCGGGCACCCGCGGTCTCTACGCCGCTTTTCTTCCCATCGGAAAAAATTCGCTGAACGTGGTCTGGGCGGCGATGCGCGCCTATATCGTCGTGTTCGGCGTGGCGGAATTGGTTTTCTTCATCACGGAGCGGCGAATGCTTTCGCGCGTGCTTCTCTTCTGGGGCGGCGTCCTGTTCCTCGTTGGCTTCTTCGGAGGACACGTTTCGTGGTTCCGTAACTTCGAGCCCGGCCGACTGGGATTTCTCTTCCTGCTCGTGATGTCGCTGCCGGCGAGCGCCTTCATGGCGGAAACGTTTCTCAAGCCGGGGTCAGTACGCAAAATCCTCTTTCTTTGGGCGTTGTGGACGGCGATGAGCTGGCAGACCGTGAGCAGGTATGACGCTCTCCCCATTCGATCGAGCTTTATGACGCGTGAGATCCAGGTCCTGAACGAAATCCGCACCCTTCCCCGCGACCGCCGAATCCTGGTGGAATATATCCCGGAGCTCAACGACATGCTGCGCATGGCGGCGCGTCTCACTGGGCGGTCCTTTGTTGGCTTTTCGTCCACCTGGTGGAACACCGACTTCGGACGCAGCGCGGCTTTCGATTACCACGACGGCGTCATCACGTTATTCGGGCATGCCCTGGAGAGGTACGACGGTCCGATGTTGATGGAGGCGTTGGACCGCTACAACGTGGGTCTGATCATCGCCGCGACGCCGAGAACAAAGTTGTTCTTCGACGATTTTCCCGGCATCGTGCGGCCGTACCGCGCCTTCGATCCGGCCGATGAGTACTGGATTTATCAGGTGGTCTCCAGCGGGACGGGCTATTTTATCGAAGGCAGTGGTCGCGTCTGGTTCGACCGGAACCGGATTCACGTTCGCCCCAATCAAGCCGGACCGTTGACGCTCAGCCTCCACTGGGTCGACGGGATGAAGGCGAGCCCGCCCGCGGTGGTCCGCTCGAAATATCTGGAAGATGACCCGGTCCCGTTCATCGCCATCGACAATCCCTCGGGCGAGAAGGACATCGAGATCCGCTATGAACCGCGCTGACCTGTTGAACATCTGGCCCGAAGGCCGGTCCGCGGCGGGGCGGTGGTACGCCTACGCCCAGCGCTGGGCGCGCATTCACTGGAAGCGCTCGCTCCTCGTCCTCCACTTCATCAAGATGATTTTCTGGTTCCGCGACATCAACCCATTCTCCAGCTTTCCGATTGCGACTGTCGACTACATTCAGTTCTACGGCCGCGTGATGAGGATGCACACCTTTCTTCAGCGCAGCGGACGCATCTGGGGCTACGATCCGTTCGACATGGCGGGCTACCTCTCTGGGCCCTTCCTCGAAGTCGGCACCCACCTGCTCGCCATCATCGCGCACGTGCTCGAGCCCTTCCTTCCGATTTCTCTCAGCATGTTGTTCATCGAGGTGGGCGCGCTGGTCGCGGCCCCGTTCGTTGTGTTTCCCGTCATGCGTCTTCTCGGCGCCAAACGTCGCACAGCCTGGGTGGCGTTTGGGCTGATCATCTTCACCTTCGGTGTCTGCGAGCCGTTTTCCGTTGGCATGTACAAGCTCGGGCTCTGGGGATTCATGCTCTCCGGGTTCCTGAGTCTCCTGCATATCGCCCTTTTCTTCCGCTGGATCGAACGACCGTCCCTCAAGATGTGGGCGAGCTTCACGGTTGTGTCGGTCCTCCTCTTTCAGCTTCACCCGGCGGCGATCGTGATCGTGGTGGTGCCGCTGGCCGCTCTTTACCTCATGAATGTTCATCGGCTTGGATGGAAAAACCACGGCGCGCTCGCGGTGACCTCGCTGGCGGTTGTCGCGGGAAACTGGTACTGGATTTCCCCCTTCCTCGCCTTCTCTCATTGGCGCGTGACGGCGCCCTACTACACGACGCATGGCCTGAAAGACCTCGCCGACCGATTTGGTCCCGTGCAGCAGGATCTCTTCTGCTCCATCCAGGCGATTGTCAACGATGTCGCCGCGGTGCTGGCCCTGATTGCCCTTCGCCGGATCGCGCTATCTCGGCCCCTGCTCGCGCGACTTCTGGCGGTCTGGATTGGATGGTTGTTCATCGTCTCCTATTTCGGCTCTTTCATTCCGTGGGTGCGCACGCTCCAGCCCGGCCGCAACGAGTTCGTTCTCTTCAACATTCTCTACCTGCTGGCGGCGACGGTGTTCGAATCGCACCTGCTGTCTGTCCGCCGCCTTCGCATCCTGGCGGCGCTCGTCTTCCCGATGCTCCTCGTGTTCATGTTCGAGAAGGGGCCGGGCTATCTCCCGTGGTCGAAGTTCGCGCCGCCGCTCCGTACCGACCTCATGTTCTGGCAGAATGAGCTCATTCAGTATCTCCGGACGAACGCTCCGAAAGACGGTCGCCTGCTTCTCGAGTGCGCTGACGATCTGAATCCGAATTTCGCGGACGTCGTCCCGGAACTCACGGGCGCGATCCTTCTGGGCGGCCAGCATCCCGGCAATTTCCTGATCACGCGCTCCTCGCTTTTCTCCGGTGCCTACTCCGCCGACCAGTACCGTCTCAGCCGCGAGGCCCTCGCGTTCAACCATGAGTTCGACAGGATGACGGAGGACGAGTTCGCGGCGTACCTGTCCCTGTACAACGTCACCATGATCGCGGCTCGGACCTCTTCGTCGATTGGCATCCTCGACAGAATGACGCACGCGGTCGAGCTCGTGGACACGATTCCACCGCACAACATCTACCGCGTGATGCAGGACCCGTCGTGGTGGATCGCGGGAAGCGGGCGTGTCGCGTTCGATTACGACCGGATCACCATTGATGACGCTTCGCCGGGCGTCCTCATCCTCAAGACGCACTGGTTCGACACGTTCAAGTCCGCGCCGGTCGTTCCCCTCGGGAAAAATTTCATGATCGACGATCCCGTCCCGTTCCTGCTCATCGACAATGCGGCCGGCCACAAGCACATTGAAATTTACAACGGCGGCCTTCCGTCGATTCCTGATCAGATCCTCAACAAACTGCGGCATCAGAAGCACCCATGGTGAAACGCCGGGCCTGGATCGTGGCCGCGGTCGGTGCCGCGCTTTGGGCCGGCTGCAGGACCGTTCCGGTGGCGCCACCGCCTCCGCCGCCCCCCACGCGTCCCGCGCTGGACAGGACCGCCGGCGAAGCGGTCCTGAGCGGGGGCAGCATCGCCATCACCTATAAGGATCTGCGGATCGCCGTGGACCTGTCTCCCGACGCGCTCGCCGCGGCCGCGCCCACCCTCGATTTCCTCCTGGTGACCAGCGCGCCGAGATCCTGGCCCGCGGGCGTGCGCCGCGATCTGAAGATCGTCGCGCCCTCCGACGTGACCGGCGCCGCGCGCGGCGCGGGTTTCGCGAACGCCAAGGCGCTCGGAACGGGTTCGCGCCTCATGCTGAGCAAGCCCGGCGTTTTCGTTTTCGTCACCGCCGTTCAGGCCCGCAACCCGGCGACGGCCGCGCTCGTGAACGGATATCTCCTCGAATTCGATAACGGGCGGAACGTATTCATCTCAGGGGAGCTGGTCGATCTCACGGCCGTGCGCGAATTCGTCTACGGGCTTCGCGACGACGGAAAACAGCTTCAACTGGCCTTCGTGAACGCGGCCAAGGCGCCGATCGGCGGCGGTCCGCTCCGCTGGCCCGACGAAGCGGGCGTCGCTGAAATGGCGGCCTTGCTGGGCCCCAAAGTGGCTGTCATTACCGACCGTGGCGGGCTCGATCAAGTGAAGCTTCATGACGCCTTCACCAATCAGATTTTTGATGGCGGGTGGTACGTGGCGCCCGCGTTGGATCGGGTGCCGTTCTAGCCTCCCCTGATGGCAGCTCGACGGAAAACCGGTTAAGATTTCCAAGGAAAACATGAAACCCGCTCACCTCCTTTTCGCCAGACGATTTCTTGCGCTCGTCACCACGGCCGCCTTCATGGCCGGCCCGTCGCCGTTCGCCGCGGAGGCCGTCAACCCCAACTCCGCCGAAGGACGTTCTGGTGTCGCCCAGGTGCTCATTGGTCTTCTGGAGAAGGCCGACAGCACGAAGATCACCGCTGAGGATTACGCGTCCACGTCCCTCTCGCAGATCGTCACGTTCGGCACGCCGGCGGGTTTCCGCATCAAGCTCCGCTATCTCGACTTCGGTGTTTCTCTCGTTGAAGCGCTCAAGTCCGCGCGCGACCCAGACCTGCGCAAACGGCTGATTGAGATCGTCCAGTGGTCGCGCAACCCGCAGGTGCGCGCGGAAGCCATTGTCACGTTGGCCTCCCTCATGGATCCGTCGCACAAACGTTATTTCAAGGAAGCGATTCTCGACAGCAAGATCGGGATCCGATTCGCCGCGGTCGAAGCCCTGCAGCGCTGGAACCAGCCGGAGTCGCTCTCCC
>JBBRXR010000049.1:0-7928 GCA_038238485.1 Elusimicrobiota bacterium
CCCCTGTCTTTTCCTTCCATTGTTTGGCGAACGCCGCGTTGACGTCCTGGTAAAGCTCGCGCGTCGGGTCATACGAGACGTTCAGCAGCGTGATGTCTTTCGCGAAGCCCGCGATGGGAAGAGCCGCCGCGATAACTAACGCCGCGAGTGATTTTTTGAAGTTCATGGTCATATCTCCTTAGAATTAAAAGATGTTCATTGCCTTCGGTCGGACATAAAAAAACCCACTCTCGGTTCGTCGGCCCTGTCGGAGAGTGGGGTTCGTTTGAAAACCGAGGCGCGTGTTATCTGGCCTCCCCGCCGACAGGGCTCCACATGGGCATGCTCACGCCCATGGTCGCCATACACGTCGATGAGATGAGGGTGAAGTTCATTGCGTTCCTGAATCTGGTCATGAAAAATAAAAAACCCGTGCCAACTTGCAAGCTAGCACGGGTTACGAATCCCCTCACTGGGGAATAAGCACTCATCGTTTAGCACCCTGTTGTACATCGGCCGGGGCAAGTTGGAAGTAAATCCTCACCGATGGGAAATAATTATCAAAACGTCAGGAGAAGTGTCAAGGCGCATTTGGGGAGGAACCGGATGATGGTGCGTGCGTTAGAATCAGCGTGAGCAAGGAGACACCCATGACGAACCTTCCTGTCAAAGAAATTTACGCTGACTATCGCTACGAACTGATGAAAGTCGGGCTGACGCTCAACGAGATGTCCCTGGCGGACGCCATCGCCGCCGGGACGGTTGACGATTTGCTTCTCAAAGTCGAGCGACTGGAAGCCCTCGTCGATCTTTACGCCTACCTCCTGGCCTGCCAAGGTCACGGACAGCGGCTTTAAACCCTCCTTTTCCCGCTCCGCCCCCACCTCCGTACCACCCCCAAAGAGCCAAATCCCGCCCTGAAACGCTGAAAAGACCGTTATTTTGAGGCTTTTGTTTGGCAAGAAGATTGCACCCATGGGGGTGAGGCCAAACTAAAATGCTTCTCAATCAGGAAAAAACAGACAAATTGCTGACCCTTCTCAAACGACGCTACCCGCGGTGGTCGGGTTTTTCCGACCAGCGGTTTTCGCGCGACGCGGAGGCCCTCCGGCCGGACGCGCTGGAAGGCGTCGAGCTTCTGAACGAGGCCAGCCTTCGTCAGTTGGCGGAAGAACGCCGGTGGGACGAGGTTATCGGCCGTATTGATTTTGTGGGCCGATCGGCGCACAGCGCCAGTGACAACGCCCCCGCGATCGCCGAGTTGGATGCCCTTCACTCCGCGGAACTCGACAAGCCCGCTTTCTGCGCCGCCGTGATCGAGCTGATGTTTGGCGACGGGGACAGCCCGGCCCGCCTTCAACGCTTCGCCGATCAGGCGACGGCCTCCCACTTTCCGGAAGGTTGGTCACTTCCGACCTTCCTGTTAATGCTCGTCCATCCCTTCACCGACTGCCTGGTACAGACGGAGGCGATGGCGTGGTTCCTCGAGTTCGCGGGAAATCCTTTCGCGCTTGACGGTCTCAAGGGAGACGTTTACCTCCGCATTCAGAAGCTCGCGCGCGAAGTGGCCATTCACTTTGAAGACGGAAGCATGGTGGAGATGCCGGTGATCCAGCGCCTCATCTGGATCTGTTACCTGGAGGCGAAGAAAGACGTTCCGCCGGTGTCCGTCAAAATGGAAGTCCTCGTGGCTGACGCGCCCGCGGCTGAGGCCCCCGTGGTCATCGCACCCGTCGCGGAAGCGGCCGCACCGGCCGGCTTGGCCGCGAACGACAACGATTTTAAGATCATCAACATCGATCGCGATAGCGAAGACTCGGCCAAGTCTCGCGGCGACCGCCACAAAGAGTCCGCTCTCGATGAATCGGCATTCGGCCTGCTTGAAGCCATGGAGCGCGCGCCGTTGAGCCAGAAGGCCGACAAGTCCCAGCGCGACGCCGTGCTCGAAAAGCCGGCACTCGCGTTCGTCCGCGAAGTCCTCGGCCATCTTCCCGAGCGCGTGAAGGCCCAGTTTTTTTCCGTACCGCTCACCGCCTACGGCGCCGACCGCTCGCGCGCGTTCCTCAACGTATCGTTCTACCGTAAGGGCGGCAAATGGCGTGGAGAGCCGCAGCTCTTCTTTATTTTCAACGAGGACGGGGTTGAGTGCGGATATTCGATCGAGTGGTTCACGGGCCTGTACCTCGAACGTTTTCAGATGAATTTCGAGAAGAACGAAGCGCTGATGACGGCCTGGCTCGAAGACGTCGCGGCCGATCAGATTGGACTGAAGGCCAACCGTGTTCGTTCGGCCGACGGCTCCAACGCGTTTCGTTCCGAATCCTTCGTGGGCGACAACAAAGAGATCCGCATCGGCCTCACGGTTCCGCGCGAACGGGTCCTTGGCTGGTCGCGCTCGCGCCTCGCTTCCGCCGTGGCCGAATCCATTGTTCATCTCTTCCCCATTCTTCAGCTCGCGCTTGATGAAGATCCCTTTGCCGAGAAAACGCCCCCCAAGGCTGCGGACGTCGCGCCGATCGAATTGCCGCGTCCGGCAGAGGCGTCGGCGCCGGTCCTGACCGTCGCCGTTGAGGAAGCGAAGCCGGACGAATCCATCGAAACCGCCGCGGCCGCTGAACTTCCGGAGGAAAAAACAATGGTCCTTCAGAACATCGACGAGATTTCGATGGCCGCCGGGATCACGGCGATGCCCGCTGAGTTGGCGATGGCTGAGATCGCGCTGGCCAACGCCGCGTCGGCCCGGCCCGCGTCAGTCGTGCCGGTTGTTGAGGAAGGGGAGGAAGAAGAAAATTTCATCGAGGCGGCGCGCCTGGAGCCCGAAGACGTGGAAGACGCCGAAGCGGCCCCTGCCGTCGTTACCAAACTTGAGGAAGTGACGGTGGAGCCGATGGTCGTGGAGGACGAGAAGAAAGTCGAGGAGCCGAAGCGCGAAGAGCCGAAGCAGGAAGAGTCGCGCCCGGCCACGCCCGCGCCGAAAAATCTTTTGGAAGTTCTCGCCCGTGAAGTGGAAGGCCGCTCCTGGTCGGAAAGCGTTCGTACCGCGGCGCCTGCGCGCCATGGCGACGAAGCGGGAACGCGCTCCGCAACCCGCGCGTCCGAAGCGGCTGTCATGGAGGAGTTCGAAGTGCTTGGCCTCCGTCACCGTCTCAACGCGGCCTATCCGATTTCGCAGTGCTCCGAAGAAAGCGGTTTCTCGGAAGGCCAGCTCGGAGAATGGATGTCGGCCATTGATCGCAAGGGCCAGGCGGTTTTCTACGGCCCTCCCGGCACCGGCAAAACGTTCATGGCGGAGAAACTGGCCAAGCACCTCATCGCCAACGGAGATGGATTCTCCCGGCTGGTCCAGATGCATGCGGGGGTGACCTACGAGGATTTCGTGGAAGCGCGCCGTCCGGCGTCGGTGGTGGGGCGCGAAGCGCGCACGGTCTCAATCCCCGGTCGCTTCGTGGAATTCTGCCGCGAGGCGGAAGGCCGCAGCGGCGTTTGCGTGCTCATTCTCGATGAGATGCACCGCGCGGACATCGCGACGGTCATCGGTGAGCTGCTCTACCTTCTCGAGCACCGAGGTCAGGAGATCCAGCTTTCTGGCGGGACGCGGTTTCGCGTGCCGGCCAACGTGCGCGTGATCGGTACGATGAACACGGCCGACCGCTCCAACGCTTTTCTCGATGCCGCCATTCGCCGCCGCTTTGCTTTCCTGGAACTGGGCCCGCGCTTCGACGTGCTTCGCAACTTTCATCGCGGCGCCGCGGGCGTTCCCGTGGAAGAACTGATCGGCGTGCTGGAATCAATCAACCGACGGATTGCGAACAAGCGCTTCGAGCTCGGCATCACTTATTTTCTGCGGCCTGACGCCGGACGCGAGCTTGAAAGCATCTGGCGCACCGAGATCGAGCCCATCGTTGGTGACTACTTTTTCGATCAGCCGGGTGCCGCCGACGCATTCACCTGGAACGCGGTCCGCGCCCACTTCTCTCCCGCCAAAGCTTCTTAATTCGCCGGGTAGAACCGGTTCCGCATCTGCTGGTCCCGCCCGTAAATGTCCTCGCGGAAATTCAGCCGCCCTTCATCATCCACCCACGACGTGAAATAAACGAGATACACCGGCAGCGCTTCGCCAAGCGGAACGGTGATGGGCTTTGACTGGTTCATGTACTGCTTGAGGCGATCAATCGTCCAGTCGGGATCGTTGAGCACCCACTTCGCGAGGTTGATGGGATGATCCACTCGCACGCAGCCGTGGCTGAACGTCCGCAGGCGCCGGTCGAAGAGGCCGGACTCCGCGTTGCCGTGGATGTAGACGTTGTACTCATTGGGAAACATGAATTTCACCTGACCGAGGCCGTTCCACGGGCCCGGCGTCTGGCGGAAGCGATAGGGAAACCCGGCGGCGGTGACCGATGACCAGGCAATCGCGGATGGATCGACGGGCGCCCAGGCGCCACGCGAGGAGATCAGTACTTCCAGATGGTTGCGATGGAGATAATCAGGGTCACGTTGAACGGACGGAAGCATTTCCTCGACGGCGATGCGCGGCGGCACGTTCCACTCCGGGCTGAATTCCAGGAACGTCAAATTATTGCTGAACACGGGCGTCGCGGTGTCGTCGTTGTTCTTTCCCACGATGACCGACATCGCCATGCGCTCGCGGCCTTCCTGGAACGCGAAAAGATGAAATTCGGGGATGTTGACCACAATGTAGCGGCTGCCGAGCTCCGAAGGGAGCCAGCGCCAACGATCCATGCTGAACTTGATCTGGTTGATGTGATCGTCCACCGACACATTGATGGCCGCGAGCGTTTCCGCGCCGACGCGGCCGTCGGGCCGCAGGCCGCGCGTGGTCTGAAATGATTTTACGCTGCGCGCGAGGGCGTCGTCGAACGTGCTAGTGGAGAGCAAAGGCGGCTCCTGGAGCGCCTCCAGGGCGAGACGCCGGCGCAGCGCAGGAACGCGTTCATCGGTGTCGCCGGCCTTGATCAGCGGGCCTTCGGGGATTGGCGTCCAGATGCCGGCGCGCGCGAGCTTGCGATACCGGTCGAGCGCGTCGCGCAGGCGTCCGTAACCCTGGTGCGGGGGCGCGAGCGGTTTCAACGACTCCGCCAGCTGATTGTTGGCGAGCGCACCGGAAAGCAATTCGACGATGTCCGCCTTTTTGCGGATGATCGACCATTGTGCGCGCGCCATTTCGAGGTTGGTGCGACCTCCGAGAAGATGACTGGCGTAAAAAAGGTAGGCGTCGCTTAACAGGACGTCCATATCCGCCACGAGTTCCCGCGTGGCCGCGGCCTCGTTTGGGTCGGGCCAACGTTTTCTCAGGCGGTCGAGCGCCCGCAGGTGATATTCCTCCGGGTTGAGCCCTTCGACGTCGGCTTTGCGAAGGGCGTCGATGAGCGCGTCGGCGCGAGCGAGAAGGCAGCCGCCCGTCGACCACGCCGCGCCCTGCGGCTGCCCGCGATAGAACAAAGCGTCGGTCTTCGGCATCTCGAGGCGCGCTCCCGCCACTTTTCCCGATTTGATTCTTTTTTCAATCGCGCGACACTCGTCGCATGACGGGGAGACGACCTGCCGTGCGGCGCAACCCGCCAGCAGCGCGATCGCGATCGCGGCGAGAAATGCTTTAGGCTTCACGCGCCGTGGCCTCGTCGAGTCCGCGATATTTCCAATGCATCACCGCCACGGTCAACAGCGTGATCGCGCCGCCGAGCAGAACAGAAGGAACGGTGCCCATCAGCTGTGCTGCGAGACCGGACTCGAATCCGCCGATCTCATTAGAAGTGGAAATGAAAATGCCGCTCACCGAGTTCACCCGCCCGCGGAACGCATCGGGCGTGTGCCGCTGGTAAAGGCTTTGCCGGATGATCACGCTCGTTCCGTCGGCTGCGCCGCCGATGAGAAGCATCAGGAACGTGAGTGGAAAATAGGTGGAGACGCCGAAGATGAGGAGAGCGACGCCAAACGTGCCGACCGCGCGGACCAGCCAATCCCAACGAATCTTCACGAACGGCCGTCCGGCTTCGATCAGCGAGATGAGGCACGAGCCCACGGCCGGAGCGGCGCGCAGGAAGCCGAGGCCCACGGGCCCCGCGCCGAGGCGGTCGGCGTAGACCGGAAGAATGAAAACGACTTCTCCGAAGAGGACCGCGACGGAATCGATGGCCATCGACGCGAAGATGATCTTCTTTGACCAGACGAAACGCAAACCGTCGACGACGCCCGCGATGGTGGTTTCATTCATTTTCGGCGTCATCGGGGGAAGTTGGGGGAGCGGCGCGGCCATCATCAGCGCGGCCACCGCGCCGAACGTGGAGAGGACGTACACGAGCGGTGCGCCGTAATGGGCGATGAGAAACCCGCTCAGGATCGGGCCCAGGATGGTGGCGCTGACGTAGGACGTCAAATTCCACGCGGCGGCCTTCGAGAAGATTTCCCGCGGAACAATGATCTGCAGATAGGTGGTCGCGGACGGCATCTCGAGACTTGAACAGAGCGCGGTGAATCCGATCAGCAGGTAGATCGCGAGCAGGGACGGCGTGGGGAGGCGCGCGACGTAGGCGAGGCCGGCGGCGGCGACGGCGGCGCCGGCGAGCGAGAAGACGAGCATCTTTTTCTTCTCATGTCGGTCGACGAAATGGCCGGAGAAAAAGCTCGCCGCGATGAACGGAATTCCTTCGGCGAGGCCGACGTATCCGAGCATGAGCGGCCTGTGCGTGAGTTCCCAGACCTGCCACATCACCGCGAGCAGGCGGATCTGTCTCGAAATGTTCGAAATGAAACGGCTGACGATGAGCCGGCGAAATCCGGAGACCGACGACAGGGACGGAGTGGACATGAAAGACGCTAGCGGACGAGGGGAGCGTTGCGAGCGCCCGTGCGCAGACCCCAGAATGTCTGGGCCTGGGTGGCGGGGTTCGGCAGACCATAAAAATTGAAGGCATGGTAGACGCCGATCACATACTCGTAATAGGCTTTCGCCGCGTTTTCCATGGAAGGAAGGCCGTTGAGGTCGCCACCGGGCGGGCGATATTGTCCGGTCGACGTCTCGAACGTGTTAAGGACGAAATCGAGTTTCAGCAGCGAAAAGCCGACGTCGTACCGGCGGCGCGCGTCCTCGCTCCTATAAATTTCATTGTGGATCTCGTTCTCCAGGACCTGAAGAAGTTTTTTCCGGTCGTTCATCGTTTCCCAGAACGCGTTCCAGGCCGTGGCGTCGGCATCATCGAAGAGAACCGCCTGGCCGATCAGGTGGCCGCGGACCAGTTCCTCCGTCGCCGCCTGAAAACTTCCGAGCGCGCCGAGCGCGCGTCCGGCGGCGCTGAGCTTCTCACCGTCTTCGATCAGGCGATAGGCGTTGGCCATCATGAGGCAGTAGGAGTTTGCCAGCTCTTCAAGAGAGAGAATGGTGGGCACGGTTTTCATTCTAACCCATCACTCCCCGTAACCGGTGAGGAAGCTTTCGACGACTTCCGGCATTTCGTCCGCGTACCCGCCTTCGAGGGCCGCAAATCGCGGCAGGTTCGTATCGGCGATCAGACGGCCGATACGGCGATAGGTCCCGACATCGAGCCGGAACTGCGCGATGGGACATTCCTTAAACGTATCGAAGCCGGCGGAGATAGCGAGGATGTCCGGCTTGAAATCCATTGTCATCTTCAAGGCGCGCTCGAGGACGGGAAGATATTCCATTTCACCGGTGCCGGGCGGCAGAGGAAAATTGTGACAGTTGCTCTTGGAGGTGAGGCCGCTTCCGGGATAGAGCGGTGCCTGGTGAATTGAGATGAACTGCACGCCCTCTCGGTCCATCATGATCGATTCGGTGCCGTCACCATGGTGAACATCGATGTCCAGAATGGCGACGCGCTTCACCTCCTGGAGCGCCCGCTCGACGGTGACCGCGATGTTGTTCAAATAGCAGAAGCCCGCGATGCGCTCGCGCGCCGCGTGGTGTCCGG
>JBBRXR010000050.1:0-7921 GCA_038238485.1 Elusimicrobiota bacterium
TCATCGAGCTGGCCGGCGCGCCAGTTGCCGCGGAAGACCTTGCCGACTTTTTTCCCGTCGTCGAGGCCGCGCAACGTTTCATCGGATGTCGTGCCGAGTTGCTTGATGGCGCCCTGCTGGCCCAGACGCGTGAGAACAACAAGCACCGCGATGCGGATCGGGTCGCTCGGCGTGACGACGAGCGGAGCGGGCTCGATGAAATCGGCGATCGCGCGGACGACGCGAGCGGGAAGCCCAAGAGCGGGCTGGGCTCCGCCGGATTCGTCGGCCGCGCCTTCCTGAAACGCGGGGTCGAGGGGGAATTCGGGGTCCTGTCCGCTCATGATCAACTCAAAGCGGGCGCGGGTGAAACTGTAATTGCGGCTCCGGTGGCGGGTCGCGTAGAGCGCGTCGAGGACGAGGCGGCGCGCCACGGCCGGATAGTCGGGCGTCGCACCCTGGGCGGCCGCGCGAACGGCATTCACGATCACGTTCGCCGGAAGACTGTCGAGAACGCGGATCGACAGCGAGAACGGGACCAGCGGAAGCCGCCGCATGAACTCGATGGTGAGCTCGGAGGCGTTCGCGCCGGACGTCGCCGACGTAAGCGCTTCCAGCACGCGCTGAAGACCGTCGAGCGTCGCCGCATCGATGACGGAAGCATTTTCCTGAAGATAGGAGATGAGGCGCCAGGCCGTCCGTTCATTCAGACGGGACAGCAGGTCCTGGGCGGACGCGGCCCACTGAAGCTCGGGTGAATCCACGAGGGAGGGCAACTGCTGGGACTCGTAGGCCGTGACGATGGCGTCTTCGCCGAGACGCCGGGCGAGGCGGTCGATAACGGCGATCTGGTGCTTATAGACGCTTTGAGGTCCGTAATTCTTTCGGAAGCGCTCAATGGGCGTCTGCGGCTTTTGCTCGCCGGCGAAAATGCTGCGCAGCAACCTCTCTTCCACTGTTTCGTCCGGCGAGGGAATGCTGGCGCGGACGGCCTGCACGTCGGCGGTCCGCCCCCGGGCCAAAATACGGTCCATGTGCCGACGCGTCATGAATTCCGTCATTCCTTCGTTGAGGTACTGCTCGAACCATCCGACCTTGTGGTCGAATGGAAAGAACTGCCGGTGCATTTCTTCGTGAATGACGGTCATCAGGGCGTTGTGCGGCGTGGAAATTGAGAGATTAATGAACGTGACGCGAACCGTTCGTCCGTTGGGCAGGCCGACCGTCGTTTCGGTGCCCAGATCGGTGCCGGGAGAAAGAAGAAGCGAGAGCACGGAAGTGCGGCTGGTAACGAACTGGGCGCTGCCGTCGTACCCGGGAATCCACTGCCGTGCGAGGCGCGTTGCCTGCTCGATCACCGGCGTCGTTTCTTCTTCGACAGAACGGAGCTCGGCGATGAAGGCGGCGGGGTCGTCCGCACGCGCGCGAAGACGTTCGATCAGCGCTCGCCCCTCGTCGCGGACGCGTTCGACCTCGCGAACGCGCTCATCGATGACCTCATGGTTGTCCGTGGTCTTACGAAGCGCGTCATAGTGGTCGAAGGAACGGGTGATTCGCCGTTCGAAACCGGCAATGGCCTCATCGAATGTGAAGAAAGGATGGTCGGTGGGCGCGGCGGTGACCGGAACGTCGACCGGCGGAGTGGCATCGACCGACAGCGGCGCCGGATGAAGAACCGCGGCGGCGGTCCGCATGAGTTGAGCGACGAGCGACAAAAGAAAGGAGCGAAGCGCGGCGACCGTCCCGCGAAGGCGCAGGCCCAGGGAAGCGGTGATGTTTCCATCGGAAACCACCGGAAGGGAATTGAAGCCATCGGCGCGCGCGCCGTCGACGCGCACAGTGACCGCGCGGCCCGCTTTGTCGGTTTCTCCGAAGCTGACGTTGCCGCGCGACGCGGTGGGCGCGCGAACGGCCCAGCCGAGGACACGGCCCAGCCACAAAGCCTGAGCGCTGGCCGGCTGACCGGTGTTGACGGCGCGGGCCGCCGCGAGATGGACCACGGCGAATTTCGCGGCGGGCGACATGGGATTCTGCGCGAGGAACAGGGCCCGGCCTTCCAGCACTTTCTCTATCGGGGATTTTTCGCGGGTGAAAACGGAGAGATAGTCGGAGCCGCTGGCCTCCGCGTGCGTGAGCGCAGGCGTGAAGACGGCGGCGTTGATGCCGCGCGCGGCGAGCCGGTGGATGAGGCCTTCGGCGTGGAAGCCGCCCGCGACCACCGCCATGCGGCGCGCGTGGCGCGCGTCCATGCCGGCGATCAGGTTGTCCGCGATCGCGGCGTCGCGATCGACGGCGCGTTGGTAGAAGTTCTCAAAAGCGCCGAGGGACGGAAGGCCCGCGGAGGATTTTTCATCGGCGGCCCATTCTTCCCATTCGGGACGCGTCATCTCGAACGACGCGAGGCGCGCAGCGAGATGCACGCGGCGGTCGTCGCGGACCAGGCGGCGTTCGCCGTCGGTGCGGGAGAGCGACGCGTAGAGGGCGGTCTCCAGCTGCGCCGCGGCGCGGAGCGTGGCGTCGGGGTCGACACCATCGGCGGCGGAAACATAATGGAGATAAGCGGACAGCGCCGGCGTGGCGGAGCAGTCGATTCCCGCAGCGCGGCACATGGCCTCGAATTCGGCGTAGAAAGCGGAGTGGCGAATCAGACCTGCGCGGAACGCGTTGCCGAGCTCGAGCAGGCGCCGCGCCTTATTTTCGTCGAGGGCGCGCGCGAGTTTGCCGATGACCATCGTCCGCTCCCGTTCGACCGACGCGATGTCGATCGATTTCTCGAGGCGGACGAGCGTGACGAAAAGCGACAACGCGGGCGGAATGGCCACGTGGTTCTTCTCCGCGGCCGCGGCGAGGGCGGCGGTGTGATCGGAGAAGCTCGCGCGTCCGTCGCGGTAGGCGGAGATGGCGGCGTCGAACGAGATGAGCTCGCGATTGAGCGTGGACGCTTTGGCGCGCGCGATGTCGAGGCGCGCTGACTCGATGGACTTCTTAACGGACGGCGCGGTAGGAACGGCACGCCGGTAGGCCTCGGCGTTCCGCTCGTGGAGCGCGTCGTCGTCGATACCGATCACCGGCGTGGTTACCGCCGGGTCGAGCGCCGCGCGGGCAGCGCCGGAAATCACGTTCTGCTTGAGCAGGAAGTCAGCCGCGAGCGAGAGAGACGCGGCGTCGGGCGCCTGAGCAATGGGTTCGAAATTGAAAGGGCCGGAGGCGCCTTCGAGGCCCACCAGGTCGACTGCGCCGGAACGAAGCAGGGCCGACACGGCGCTGGCGATGTTGCTCTGCGCTTCTTGATTGAGATGAATGTCCTGGATCAGCAGGACGGATCGGGCGGCCGAGCCGGTTTCAAGTGATCGGATGGTGCCGATGTTGGCGGGAATAACAGAGGCGAAAGCAAAGCTCGGGGGTGTGTTCTTTCCGGCGGCCGGGGTCAGCCGGGGGAGGGCGGCGGCGGGAAGCGGGAGCGATTCAATGGGAGAGATGGGATGGCGGCGTTCGCTCCAGACCGACGAGACGGCGGCGTCCGCGAGGACGGCCTGCCCTCCGATGGCCAGGGACAAAATAATAGCGCAAAGGCGCCGCGAGAAGCTGAGAGGTGTGGTTCCCATGAGGTCTTCCTCATAATGGTACCGGTGTGGTCTTAAAAAGGCCTTAAGAGACGGTAAAGTTTTTGAAACGGCGGGCCGGAGGAAAAACGAACCGCTAAATCAGCGCGATTCCTGAGGCCCCGCCCGGTACTCGACCATTCTTTCCTGAACGGTCTCGTTTCCCTGGGTGTCGCGGGCGACAACCGTGATTTTGTTCATGCCCTCGGTAAGATTGACGTATTTGGTGAATCGGCCGTTGGTCAGGAACACGAGCTCGCCGTTCACCGCCACCATCGCCGCGTCTTCGACCGTGCCCACCACGTCGCAAAACGAATCGTCACCCATGAACCGCTGGTTGTTGTCGGGCGACAGGCTGGTAATTTTGGGCGGCTGCGTGTCGCGGATCACCTCGGTCGGCGTCGACCACGGGCTCTGCACGCCGAAGGCGTCGATGAAGGCGAGCCGCATGACGTAGCTACCGTCAGGAACGCCCGCTTTCTTGATGTCGAAGTTCACGCCAATCTTCTCGGTGCGCTCGAGCAGAATTTCCGTGAACTTAGGATCTCGCGCGAGTTGAATCCTGTAGCTGGTCATCAGGTTCTGCGAAACGAGGGCCTTCGCTTTCATGGGCGGTGGCGTGGGCGCGACCGGCGCCGAGGTGCCAGTCACCGGACGCGGCGCGCCGATGATCTTCGGCGCTTCCATCCCGGTGCCGGGCGCGTTCGCCGTCATCTGGGCCGGATCGAAGTCCGGAAAGGCGGGCAGCGGAACGGGACTGCTCGGCGGCGCCGATTTTTCCACCGACGTTCCGTAACCTTCCGGTACGCGAACCGTTTTACCCTGCGCCGTGACGTCCACTTCACCCTTGTAGACGAAAACCACTTCCGTCTGGTCGGCGCGGACCTTCGCGTGATAATCCGACGCGATGCGCGGCTTGACGATCGTTCCGCTTGGCATGATCACCTTCGCGCGCGACGCGCGGATGTCACCCTGCAAAATCTGCACTTCCTGAAGAATTTTGGCGGGCTTGAGGATGACCAGCGAGTTCTCGTTGATCTGAACTTCCTCGCGCGAAGGAAAGCGCACGCGCGCGTCGCCGCCCTTCATCGTGCGCAGGCTGTCTTCATAGCCGAGGGTCATGAGCGCCGTGGCCGGGTGCCATTCTTCCTCGGCCTTTTTCTTGTAGCGAACTTCTGGCGTCATGCGGATGAGCTCGGCGTTTCGGAACTCTTCCTTAATGAGCATGACGGGCACTTTGATCTTGGTGCCTGGTAGGGCCATGGTCGGGTCGGCGGTGGCGAGCTTGTTGTACTTCACGATGTCGGGCCACTTCTGTGGGTCCTTCAGATATTTATTCGCGATGCTCCACATCGTGTCGCCCGCGCTCACCGTGATTTCCTGGAAAAGCTCCTCGGCGCGGAGGGGGGCGGTGAAAAGGAGGACGAGAGCGAGGAGACGCCAGCGCTTCAAGCGGCCGCTTCCAATTTCTTGGCTTCTTTCGGGAGCGTGAAGATGAACGTCGCGCCCTTGCCAAGCTCCGACTCGACCCAGATTTTTCCGTCGTGCGCTTCGACGATGCGTTTGCAGATGGTCAGGCCGAGGCCGGCTCCGCCCTTGAAGTGGCCTTCCACCTGGCGGAACTTGTCAAAAACCTTGTCGAGGTAGTTCGCGGGGATGCCATCGCCCGTGTCGATCACAGAGCACCGGATCCCGTTCTCCATGTTCTCGACCTTCACGGTGATCGCTCCGCCGTCGGGTGTGAATTTCGTGGCATTGCCGATAAGATTGGTGAACACGCGTTCGATCAGGTTCGGGTCCATCGTGATGGGGCGGGCGTCACCCACCGATTCGAGCCCGAGCTTGATGCCGTTGCCGCGCGTCTGGGGGACGAAGAGTTCGATGACGCGCGACGCGAGGTCCTCAATCTTGCTCGGCCCGACGTGGAGCGTCATGCGGTTGGACTCGAGCCGGGCCAGGTCGAGGATGTCGTTGACCATGTTCATCAGGCGCAGCGACGCCTTGTCCATCGTCTCGAACATCTTGAGCTGGATCGGCGAGAGCGAGCCGGTCTGGCCGGACTGGAAGAGCCGGATGAAGCCGCGGATGGCGGTGAGCGGGTTGCGAAGGTCATGCGTGATGGAGTGGAGGAACTCTTCCTTCATCGATTCGAGTTCTTTCTCGAGCGTCACGTCGTGCAGGACGGTGACGATGCCCTGTGCCTCCGCGTTGCCCGGCGAGCGAACCTGCTCGGATGTGAGCGAAAAATATTTGTCGGTGATGCCGTCGTCCGCGTTGCCGGGGATCTTCACTTCGGCCGCTTCCCTGACTTCGGGCTTGGTCAGGCGCTCCATGAACGCGGCCTTGAACTCCGGCGTCGGCAGGTATTTCCACATGGGAAGGCCGATCACGACTTCTCCCGAGGGAATGCCAAGAATTTCGCGTGCGCGCTCGTTCAGGAGCTGAATCTTGCCCTGGAAATCGGTCATCGCAATGCCGTCCTTAATCGAAAAGATGATCGACTCGGTTTTCTTCTGCTCGATGATCACCTTTTCCACCTGCAGGTCGGCGTAGCCTTTTAGTTTCTGAAGCATGTCGTTAAAAGTCTGCGCGAGTTCCTTAATTTCGTCGTCGCGCCCGATCTGAACGGGTTCGGGAAATTGTCCTGACGCCAGGTCAACGCCCTTGGCCACGCGTGAAATCGACAGCAGAGGACGAACGAGCGAGCGCGCCATGAAGTACGCCGCTACGATCGCGAGCAAAATCGTGATGAGAAGAATCGTCAGTGCCTGGCGGCGGCCGTTCTGGCTGGCCGCGTAGGCTTCCGTACGCGTCTGCTGGGTGATGATGGCGCCGCCCAGGCGGACCACCGGCGCCGACGCGCCGACCCACTCGACGCCCGACTGGTCGCGGAACTCGCGCGCGCCCATGTTGCCGGTGAGCGCCGTCGCAATGATGGCACCGTCCTTGAACACGGCCGCGCCGCCGGGAAGCACGGGCACGGGGGTGAGCATCTCCCCGTCCTTCGCGACGTAGTAAGCGAAACCGGTATGGCCGATGGATTCCTTCGCGATCATGCCGCAAATGTCGTCGATCGAAAACTTCACATAGATCGCGTTGCGCCCGTTGGGCGTGTTGAAGGGAATGAATCCCTCAGCGACGACGATGCCGGCCGGCGATTTAAAAACGCGAACCTGCTCTTTCCCGGTTTTGACGAAGGACTGGAACAGCGGCTCGGCGGCGTGGGAGAGGAGCTCGGGGTTCTGTTCCACCTCCGGGGCGACCGTTGGGTTGTAGGCCTTGAGAATTTCCTTGCCGTCGGCGGTGAGCGCCGAAATGATTCCGAAGTGAGGGTCCGCGTCGATGAGGGCGCTCAGGGCCTTCTGACGGTCGGGCCAGGTGGCCGCGGGATTTTTTAGCGCCTCTACGCCGAGCGTCAGATGCGCGAGCATCGTGGCCTGCCGCTCGTCGAACTTGTCGGTGAGCGATTGCACGACGCGAAGGTGATAGCGCTGGACTTCGAACTGAAGGCTCTCGCTGTTGATGTTCGAAACAATGCGCCCGACCAAGATGACGGGGAGAACCGTCAAAAGGACGAGGAAGATGAGGAAGCGGGGAAAGAGGCGGAGGTGAAAAGACATCGCGATTTAGAGTCCTCCAAACGGGCCAAAACTCGACGAGAGATGTTGATTGATAGTCATTTTCTGGCGCTGACCTTCCATCAAGTGTAACCGGGTCGAAACCCCTTTCAATGGGGAAAATCAAAGCGTTTTTGAATTTTGACGGAATGATATGATCGGCGCGTGCGCTTGTTTGTCGCGATTTTTCTCCCGGAAAACGTCCTCTCGGACGTTCAATCCCTGTCCCACCGCCTTTCGTCGCCCCGCCTTCGGTGGGTCGCGCCCGCATCGGTCCACATTACCCTGAAATTTCTGGGCGACACCCAGCCTGCCCGGCTGCCCATTTTCGAGACCGTTCTGAGCCAGGCCGCCGCTGTCACGCCGCGCTTTGATCTCGCCGTTTCCGGAGGCGGGGTGTTTCCCGACGCGCGCCGCCCCAGGATTTTTTGGGCCGGCCTGTCGGGCGCGGTGGAAGCACTCGTGGATCTCGCTGAGCGCACCGCCGCCGGATTCTCGGTGTTGGGCATTCCCGAGGAAGATCGCGCCTTTGCGCCGCACCTCACGCTGGCCCGCTGCCGAGCCGATGCGCGCTGCCTGCCCGCTGACGCTGCGGCGTTCATCGATGCCGCTGTCATTTTGCAATCGCTCCCTTTTTCCGTTAACGCCATCCATCTCGTGCAGAGCCATTTAAGCGGATCGGGTTCGCGCTACGAAACCCTTCGCAGTTTTCCGCTCGCCGCA
>JBBRXR010000051.1:0-7878 GCA_038238485.1 Elusimicrobiota bacterium
GGTAGTGTTGACGCCCATCGTGCGGGCGGCGGCCTCATCCTCGCGGATTGCTGCAAAGGCGTAGCCCATCCGCGAGCGGCGCAACCGCCAGCAGAAAGCGAGCACCAGCGCCAGCAGGCCGTAGATATGCCACCACTCCGTCTTCTGCGGGATGGCGGGCAGGCCGAGCGCGCCGCCGGTCGGCTGCCAGTTGATCACCGCGATCCGCGTCACCTCGCCGAAGCCGATCGTCGAGATCGCCAGAAAGACGCCGCGCAGCCGTAGCACGGGCAGGCCGAGCGGCGCCGCGACGAGCATCGCCATCGCGCCGCCCGCCAGCACCGCCGGCCCAAACGGCCAGCCCTGCCGCAGCGTCAGCAGCGCCGCCGTGTAGGCGCCGATGCCGGCGAAGGCGGCGTTCGCCAGCGAGAGCAGCCCACAGGAGAGCGTAATCGAGATGAAATATCAGCTCGAAAAACACATTTCGAAACCCGCGTTCGCAGCGGCGCCGTGAACTTGGTCACAGGTCTCCTAGAGTGCGCATTTTCTTTCGAGTACAATGCCCCCTCATTATTGGGAGGGTACGCATGTTGAGTCTTGCGGGCGTTTCGGGGCTGGCCATCGTTCTGTATATTCTCGGGTACCGCTTTTACGGCGCGTTCCTTTCCAAGGCATTCGGCGTATCGAACGCCATCGCAACGCCCGCCGTCCTTCGAAATGACGGCGAGGATTTCGTCCCCACCCGACCATCCATGCTCCTAGGGCAGCATTTCTCGGCCATCGCGGCCGTCGGACCGATCGCGGGCCCCATCCTGGCGGGGGCTCAATATGGATGGGCGATGGGGCTCGTCTGGGTTGTTTTTGGAGCGATCTTCATCGGAGCGACCCACGACTTCGCCGCCCTGCTCGCCTCCGTACGACACGGCGCGCGTTCCATCGGCGAGGTCATGCGTGACCACCTGGGTCGCGGGCCAGCCATCCTCTTCTCGTCTTTCATCTGGTTCAGCCTGATCTACGTCATCGTGGTGTTCACCGACCTCACGTCGTCGGCCTTTGTAAACCGCCCTGACCTGGGCATCGAAAACTATGGACCCGGCGTGGCGACCTCCTCGCTGCTCTATCTTGGCATCGGCGTCCTGATGGGCATCGCGCTCACGAAACTGAAATGGCGCCTCTCCGTCGCATCGGCGGTATTCATTCCCGCGATCTTCGTTTCCATCTGGCTCGGCCAGAAAATCCCGATCGTTTTCGCAGGAGACCCGAGCCGGCAGCAACGCGTGTGGGACCTCATCATTCTCGCCTACTGCTTCGTCGCGTCGGTGGCACCGATGTGGATCCTTCTTCAACCGCGCGGCTACCTCGGTGGAATCATCCTTTACACGACGTTCGCCGTCGGGCTCGCGGGCGTTTTCTTCGGGCACGCGCCGACGGCGTTTCCAGCGTTCCGGCACACGCTCGGAGCGGGCGGCCAGCCGTTGCCGTTATTCCCGCTCCTTTTCACCACCATTGCCTGCGGCGCATGTTCCGGCTTCCACGGGCTCGTGGCCTCGGGCACCACGTCTAAGCAACTCGCGCGGGAATCGGACGCGCGAATCGTCGGCTTCGGCGGAATGCTGCTCGAGAGCTTCGTCGCCGTTGTGGCGATGGCAACGCTCATGATCGTTTCGCCGGGTGACAAGGTTCTCTCTCTCGGCCCTGACGAAATCTACGCGCGCGGACTGGCCCACTTCATGGGCGTATTCAATATTCCGTTCGCCGCCGCCGTGTCCTTCGGAAAACTCGCTTTCGCCACCTTCATTTACGACACGCTCGACGTCAGCACGCGCCTCGGCCGTTATGTGATCGAGGAAATCTTCGGCGTGAAGGGACGGCGCTCGGCTTTTGTCGCGACCGCGAGCACCGTTGCCGTGCCCGCTCTTTGCGTGTTCGCTACATTTCATGACGCGGCCGGCAATGCGGTGCCGCTCTGGAAAATCGTCTGGCCCGCGTTCGGGGCCTCGAACCAGTTGCTCGCCGCGCTCACGCTCATGAGTGTGTCGGTCTGGCTCCGACGCGAAGGCCGTCCATGGCTCGTTACCGGTCTTCCCGGCGCATTCATGACCGTCGTGAGCCTCGCGTCGCTCGTTGATCTCGTAAGGACGCGCCTCACCGCCTCGGGAGGCAGTGTCGCCGATCCGGTTGCCGCGACCGCGGCCATCCTGATCGCGCTCGGCCTCGCCTATCTGGGCTTCGTCGTCCCGAAGCTCATCGGGACAAACGCCGCCGCTCCCACCGCCGCCTAGCCCCCCTCCGCGCAAAAAAAAAGAACCGCCCCGTCAGTCCGCACGCAGTGCGGTCCGACGGGGCGGTTTGTTTCCCCAGAAACCAGTTCTCGTTCTTAGCTGTTCAGCGTCGTCTCCCGCTTCGACTGCCAGACGGCCCACGCCAAACCGCCGATGCAGACGGCGATGACGATAAAGAAGGCCGCGCCATGCGCGCTCGGTTGGACGTTCACGCCCACCTGCTGAAGGCGCTCGACGAGCTTATGGTCGTACGGAAGGATCAAGCCCACGATGAGAAGGCTGACCATGTTCATGACCTTGATGAGCGGATTCACGGCCGGGCCGGCGGTGTCCTTCAGCGGATCGCCCACGGTATCGCCGGTGATGGCGGCCTTGTGCTTCTCGCTGCCCTTGCCGGTGTTCTTTTCGAAGTCGACGGGCTCGTCTTCGATCATCTTCTTGCAGTTATCCCAGGCGCCGCCCGCATTCGCCATGAAGACGGCGAGGAGCTGGCCTGAAACAATGATGCCAGCGAGGAAGCCGGCGAGCGCGATCACGCCAAGGGCGTAACCAACGAGCATTGGCACGAGCAGGGCCAGGAGGCCGGGTCCGACGAGTTCTTTCTGCGCCTCGGCGGTGCAGATGGCGACGACGCGCGCGTAGTCAGGCTTTTTCGTGCCGGCCCAGATTTCCTTGTCTCGGAACTGCACGCGGCACTCATTCACGATGAGAAATGCGGCGCGTCCGACGGCGCGAATCGTCATGGAGCTGAAGAGGAACGGGACGGCGCCGCCAATCAGCATGCCGATGAAGAGTGTCGGGTTCGAAAGCGTGAGGAGCGACGCGACCGTCTGGAAGACTTCTCCCGAGATCTGCGCGCTCTCGCCCGCTCCGCCCGAGCCGACGGAAACGATGAAGCTGTTGAAGAGCGAAACGGCGGCGATGACAGCCGATCCGATCGCGATCCCCTTCGTGATGGCCTTCGTCGTGTTGCCGACGGCGTCGAGGTCCGAAAGGATCTGGCGGGCGCGTTTGTAGGTTTCGGCGCCCATCTTTTCCATTTCGTAGCCCATTTCTCCAATGCCGTTGGCGTTATCGGCAACCGGGCCAAAGACGTCCATCGAGATCGTATTGCCGGTCAGCGTCAGCATTCCGATGCCGCACATGGCAACGCCATACGCGACGTAGGACGGACTCGTGTTCACGTAGATCAGCACGCTCGCGAGAAGCGCGCCGCAGATCACGAGAACAGCGGCCACGGTGCTTTCATAACCGACCGCGAAGCCCTGGATGATGTTCGTCGCGTGGCCCGTTTCGCAGGACTTCACGAGGCTGCGAACCGGCGAGTACTCGGTGCCGGTGAAGTATTCGGTGACCTTGTTCAACCCGACCGCGAGGATGATACCGATGAGACAGGTCCAGGCCGGGCGCATGTCGAGGCCGGCGACGCCGAGGTTCGCCCAGAAAGGAAGCCCCGCGATGTTCGCGACGCCGTCAGGACCGACCGGGAAGCCCAGCACCGACTGCGGGTACTGCACGAGGTAGGCCGCGTCGAAGCGGAGATAGAACCAGCCGAGCACCACGAAGCCGAGCACGCTGATCACCGAGCCGATGATAAATCCGCGGTTCACGCATCCCATTGCGTCTTCGGCCGTTCCCTTGTCGCCGGCGCGCACCGAGTAGGTGCTGATGATCGAAGCGACCACGCCGATGGCGCGGACCAGGAGAGGGAAGATGACGCCTTTGTGTCCGAAAGTCGCGAGGCCGAGAATCATGGCCGCGACGATCGTGACCTCATAGCTTTCGAAGATGTCAGCCGCCATGCCAGCGCAGTCGCCAACGTTATCGCCTACATTGTCGGCGATCGTCGCCGCATTGCGCGCGTCGTCTTCGGGAATCCCCTTTTCGAGTTTTCCGACGAGATCGGCGCCGACGTCGGCCGCCTTCGTGTAGATGCCGCCGCCGACGCGCATGAAGAGCGCGAGGAGCGTTCCGCCGAAACCGAAGCCCAGCAGCGCTTCGTAGGCGTGCTCACCAAAGATAAGGAAGATGATGGAGCCGCCGAGAAGGCCGAGGCCGTCGGTCAGCATGCCGGTCACCGTGCCGGTGCGATAGCCGAGCTGAAGCGCGCGGCCGAAGCTGATCGGCGCTGCCGCAGCGACGCGAAGGTTACCAATGGTCGCCAAGCGCATGCCGACGAGACCAACGAGAGCCGAGAAGGTGGAGCCGAGGAGGAACGCGATGGCCCGCCCCCAAGAGATTTCGATGGGCGCACCCGCCAGCCGGGCTGCAATGAAGAGGAGGACGGTGATGATCGCGATCAGGACGCCAACCACGCGGAACTGGCGGTAAAGATACGCATTCGCGCCCTCGCGAACGGCCTGCGCCACTTCCTGCATCTTGGGCGTTCCCTGGTCGGCCATCCGGACCTGCTTCATCAGGATGAGCGCATAGACCAGCCCGGCGAGCGCGATGGCCACGTTGGCGATCAGCGCCATTTTCTCGTAGGCGTTATATCGATCGCTGAAGAGCGGCTCCCAAAGGGTGATGTGCCGCAGTCCCCCAACTTCACCGGAAGCGCCATGCAACTGCAACCAACCCGCGGCGAGGACGATGCCCACCGCCAAAATTCCCAACGTCGTTGTTGATAATTTTTTCATTTAGACAATGACCTCACACAATGAGATGTCCGGCGAACGGCGACGGTAGCGGCCTGTTTCAAGTCCGCCCCTGAGTAAGAACGGTTTTCGCAGCGTCAGGGGCGTGCGGATTATAGTCTAAAGCAGGGGCGACCAATCAATGGAAATCATTCATTTGGTACAATCTTCCCGCCCCATGACCAAAGACCGCCCGACGCCAGAAGCTCCTGCCGCCGCCGTTACCGACGAAGCCCGACAGCTCTTCGAAGAAAACGCCCGACGATGCAGTGACAAGGCCTATAACTTTGCCTTTCGCTTGACCGGAAATGAGTCCGATGCGAGGGACCTGGTTCAAGAGGCGCTTTCCCACGCCCTCGAACACCTGAACCGATATGATCCCAAACGTCCGTTCGGTCCGTGGCTCAACCGGATCCTCCGGAACATTTACCTTGATGGCGTTCGCCGCTACGAGCGAAAGCATTCCGTGTCGCTCGATGGACCTTCCCCCATCGAGGAGATGCCGTGGGAGAACATCATTCCCGGGCCGGACCGTCCACCATCCGAACAGCTCGTAAAACAGGAAACAAGCTTACTGGTCCAGCGCGCTCTCGACCTCGTTCCGATCCAGTACCGCAGCGCCGTGGTGCTTTGCGACATTGAGCGATACTCCTACGAGAAAATCGCCGAAATCTTGGAGTGCCCCATCGGTACGGTCCGATCCCGCATCCACCAGGGCCGGCTTCTCATGCGAAAGGCCTTTGAGAAGCTCCAGTTACTTCCCCGAAAATTTGGCGTTTAACGCCGCGAACTTTTTCACGCCCCTCCCGTATGGACTGAGTGGAAGAGCGTCTCTTTGCCCACGGGGATGGACCAAGAAAAAAACATGCCACCTTCCGTTAGTTTTTCGGAACTCATCGAGCGGTGTTCGGACAAGGTCTACAACTTCGCCTACCGGCTCGCCGGGAACGAACAGGATGCCCGCGACCTCGTCCAGGAAGCGTTCTCAAAGGCATTAGAGCACTTCGATAAATACGATAAGGCTCGGCCGTTCGAGCCCTGGATCAATCGGATCCTAAAGAATATTTACTTGGACGGGATTCGGCGTTACGCGCATAAGCACACGATTTCTCTTGATGGTCCGTCACCGATTGAAAGCGTAGCCTGGGAGAATCTCATTCCCGGATCGGACCAGACGCCGGCGGAGGTCCTCGACGAGAACGACACCAACGAGATGGTGCAGCGCGCACTGAACATGCTGCCGGTGGAGTATCGAACGGCGATTTCGCTTTGCGACGTCGAAAAATTTTCTTACGAGCGTATCGCTCAAATTGTGGGATGTCCGATTGGAACGGTGCGGTCAAGGATTCATCAGGGTCGTTTGTTGATGAGAAAGGCTTTTGAACAACTTCAGTACGGAGGTAAAAAAGATCATGTTAGAAACTAATTTCAGCGAATTGCTCTCAGCCTACATTGATGGAGAAGTTGAAGGTGAGGAGTTAAACCGTGTGAATGCGCTTCTCGCATCGTCTTCGGAAGCTCGTCAGGAACTCGAACAGCTGCAGGAGATGAAGGTCGCGCTCGCCTCGGCGCCGCGCCTTTCTGCGCCGCCGGACCTGGTCGCCCTCCTTCTCGCGAACCCCAAGCTGCATCAGAAGCAGCGCCGGACGTGGTGGAGCTTTCTTCCGGAATCGATGCCCCGCTGGACGCTCGCGCCCATCGGCGCCGCCTTCGCGGCTCTCGTGGTGGTGGTTGGCATGAACGCCCCTTGGGCCGCCAAACCGCTTCCCTTCGCGCCGCTTCTTGCTGCGCATGAACGTCAGATCACGGACGGCGGCATGCAGGGCCGTCTCCTGGCGGCTTCGAATTACTCGTCGCTTCTCGCGGCGCAACATGAAGCGAGCCGCTAGACTTCTCCTCGCATCGTCGCTGTTGCTGGCCGGGTCGCCGATGTCGGCGGCCGACAAAAGCACGAATCCCGATCCGATCGTGTTGCTGGACACCGCCTACGCGGGGCCGGCGTTCGCATATCAGGGGCGCGTGATGCTCACGCAGTGGACCGGCAAGCAGACCTCTGCCGAAGAAGTGAATGTCTTCTTCGCGCCGCCCGGTCGCTACCGGCTTGAGTTCCTCTCGCCCGATGGGTCCATCGACCGCGTCGTACTTGGCGACGGCCACCGCGAGCAGGTTCAGCTCATGAAGCAAGGAAAGGTCGTCTCGAGCTACGCGACGGAAACCTCCCCCCGCTTCATCGATAAGGCTGAGGAGCGCCGCCTGCTTCTGGCGAATTATAAAGTGACTTTGGTCGGTCCCGAAAACGTGATGGGCCGCTCGACTTGGGTCATTGATCTGACCCCCAACGCGGAAGGCAAGCCCACGCAGCGGATGTGGATCGACCGGGACTCCAAGGCGGTTCTGGAAGTGAAACGCACGCTACCCACCGGCGGAGCTTCCACCCAGTTCACACGGTTTGAGGCTAAAACGCTCCCTGACTCGTTGTTCGGGCAGGACTCCACGATCGTGTCGCAGGAAATCGGAAAACCGGTTGAGAACCCCGAAGAAGCCCGTCAAATGTCCGGGAAATCCGGCGACCAGGGCAACCTCACCGGCGGTTTTTCGCTCGTTGGCGCCGATCTCTTTGACGTGAAGGGTGAAACGGTCCGGCATCTTCGTTATACGGACGGGCTCATTCCGGTCTCGCTTTTCGTCACGCGCGTGGCCGTAGAAGCGCCAAAAGCGCCCGATACCGGCGCGCGTTCGCTCACGTCTCCGATTTACTTTGGCCTCTCCACTCCCGTCAATGTTTCCCAGTGGAAAGAGGGGAAGGAACACTACACCCTCATCGGCGAAGTGGACCCCGCCCTCCTCCAGCGCATCACCGCCGGAACCCAGACGAACTAAGCCCTCCGACCAGCCGTAAGATTTATAGCGGCTGAGAATAAATTGCCTCAGGGCAGGGTGAGGAGGCTTCTACCCCTGAGGGCCTCCTCACCCTGCCGACA
>JBBRXR010000052.1:0-7857 GCA_038238485.1 Elusimicrobiota bacterium
AGGTAGTGGGTTTCGGGGATCCGGACCGCTATTATCACTTGGCTATTTCGAAGCTAAGCGCGGAACGGGGCGGACGGCTGTCCACCCTTCCCCAGGCCGAAGATATCGGTTGGGGCAAAAAGTTTCCCGACGACACGCCCGGTTTTCCCGAAGCGCGCGGACTGAACGTCTCCGTCATCCTCGAAGTCCTCGGCCCGGCCTTCCTTCGGTGGAAGCAATATTTCCCGACGCTGCGCGTTGAGCGCATCGAAGGCGAGCTGGCCGACATGCACGACACGAAGACCGCCAAGTTCGAAGTGCCGACGCGTCTTCCCACTTTCTGTCCAGGCTGTCCGCATCGCGACTCCGCAGCCGTCAGCCTGAAGCTCAAGAAAAATTTCCTGGATCCCGTGATCATGGAGAAGAAAGGCGCGAAGCCGCTGGACGTCATTTTCCACGGCGAGTCGGGCTGCCACTCCATGCTCCAGTTCGCGCCGAACGAAGGCCTCATGCAGAATTATTCAGGCATGGGTCTGGGTGGCGGCACGGGCGCGGGCATGGCGCCGTTCGTCACCAACAAGCAGGTCGTGTTCCTGGGCGACTCGACGTTCTTCCATTCCGGCATGATCGCCGTGTCCGATTCGATCAAGAACAATCAGGACATCACCTACATCATCCTCGAGAACGGCACGACCGCGATGACCGGTCACCAGCCGTTGCCCAGCAGCGACAGCGACGTGATGGGCCTGCCCACCCTTTCCCAGAACATCGAGCGCCTGCTGCGCGGCATGGTGCCGCCGTCGGTGTTCATTGAGCGCGCCGACCCGGCCGATCGTGTGAAATACGAGAAGCTCGTCGAAACCACCGTTCTGAAACCCGGCGTGAAGATCATTATCGCCGATAAGGAATGCGCGATCACCCTGCACCGCCGCCTGCGCGCGGACAAGAACAAGACCGTCAAGACCATCGGCTACCTGCCGAAGGAAGAGAAGATCAACATCGCCACCGAGGTCTGTGAGAACTGCCTCGAGTGCACGCGCCAGACGGGCTGTCCCGGTCTCACGGTCAAGGAAACGCCTTACGGCCGCAAGATCGCCACCGATTTGTCCACCTGTGTTGACGATGGCGCGTGCGCCCGTACCAAGGCCTGCCCGTCGTTCGAAAAGATCGTCATCCAGCGCTCGAAGCCCGCTCCGGCGGCCACGGTGGACGCCGAGTTCGGCGACCTTCCGCCGGTCACCCCGCTATTCTTTGAAAGCCGCTGGTGCGCCTACACCGCGGGCGTGGGCGGCATGGGCGCCGGCGTGGTCAACGCGGTTCTCGTGCGCGCGGGCATGCGCGAGAGCCTCGACGTGAACTTCCTCGATAAAAAGGGCCTCGCCATCCGCAACGGCGGCGTCTACGGGCACATTGTTTTCTCGAAGAAAGGCCCGGTCAGCTCGCCGGTGATTCCTTACGGCAAGGCTGACCTGTTGATCGGTCTCGATCTGCTGGAAGCCGCGCGCGCCCTCGACGCGCGCATGAACCTGCGCGTCGCGCACCATTCGCGCACGCGCGCCGTGGTCAACAACCACAAGCACGAGACCGTTCTCTCTCTGATGGGCCGCTCCGACTTCGAGCCGGAGAAGCTCGAAAAATTCCTCGCCGACCGCGTCCGCCCCAAGGGCTTCTTCTCGGTCGACTTCTCGCTGCTCTCGGAAAAATATCTCGGGTCCAAGCTTTACGCGAACATGATGATCCTCGGCGCGGCTTTCCAGAATGGATGGGTTCCGCTTCCGGAAGAATCCATTCTCGCCGCCATCGGTGAAAGCGTCCGCCGCTCCGATGTCGAGGCCAACCACCATGCTTTCCGACTCGGCCGGCATTTCGCCGCCCGCCCGGAACTGGCGAAGCCCGAGCACCAGCGCGAGACGCCCGCCGACGTCATCGAAGAGAAGGCTGGCCTGCTCAAGCGCTCCTCGTTTCTCGCAGGGGCGCGCCTGTCGTCGGCCTACCGCCGGCTCATGGCGCAGTCATCGCGCTGGATGGACCTGCCCGCCGACAGCGCCGCGCTCGTCGCGCGCACCGTCTACGACCTCATCCGTTATGGCGGTGTTCGCTTCGCCAGCTCGTACCTCGAGCTCGTTTGGAAGACCTACCGCCGCGACCAGGCGAAGTTCGGCTTCCGCGCGACAAACGCGGTCATCAATTCCCTTTTCCGCGTCATGGCGATCAAGGACGAGGTGTGGGTGGCCAAGCTCCTCACCGCGCCCGAAAAATACGCCGCCGACCGCCTCCGCTACAACATCGACCCGAAGCGCGGCGACAAGATCAAATACGTGCACTTCAACCGTCCGAGCTTCACCGTGCTGGGGAAGACGATCGAGTTCGATATCCAGACGCGCGACTGGATGCTGCGCATCATGGCGAAGGCGGGATTCCTGCGGCGGTTGTTGCCGGACTGGCATTCGGCGGAAAAGTCGTTCCGCGACTGGTACATCGGCATCGTCGACAACTTCACTTTCTTCGAGTCAGAGCAGGACTACGACCTCTACCTCTCGGCGTTGAAGGCCCCCGAAACCGTGAAGGGCTACCGGGAGGTGCGCGAGCCGCTCATGCGCGCGGCGCAGACGAAGGCGCTCGAAGACGTCTCGAAGATCGGCGCCGCCGTCACGTCGGTGTCGCTCACCCGCCAGAAAATCTAAGACTTGAACGCGCGGTAGGCCAGGAGCGCGATCAGCGTCTTGGAATCGCGTATCCGCCCCTTCTTCATCTCCGAATAAAGTTTTTTCAGCGGCCAGGCTTGGCACGAGAGGAACTCATCCTCGTCGGGGTCCGCTTCTCCCGGCTTGAGTTTGTCGGCGACGTAGATGTGGTTCACTTCGTTCGCGAACGCGGCCGTCGGCCAGAACGACAGAAGCTTCCGCACGCGCCCCGCCGTGTATCCAGTCTCCTCGCGGAGTTCGCGGTGCACGCAGGCGAGCGGGTCTTCCTTCCGGTCCAGTTTTCCCGCCGGGATTTCCCAGGTCTCCACGCCGACGGGATAGCGGAACTGCTTCACCATGAGGACAGCGTCACCGAGAAGGGCGACGACGGCGACGGCGCCGGGATGATCGAGGTATTCGCGGACGGCGGTCTTTCGATTGGGCAGGCGGACCTCGTCGATGCGAAAGCCCACGGCGCGCCCGCGAACTTCCTTTTTTCGACGGATAAACGTTTCTTTCAGTTTCATGCGGCGATTGTAACACGCCGGCGTGGGGATGACGATACAAGGCGAAACCGATACAATCCGCCCAGTGAAAATCAAAGACCTTCTCGCCAGTGGCCGACCCGCGGTCTCTTTCGAGTTCTTTCCACCCAAAACCGACGCCGGCCTCGCCTCGCTCCTCGAAACCATCGCGGCGCTCAAGCCACTCGCGCCCACGTTCGTGTCGATGACCTACGGCGCGGGCGGCAGCACGCGCGCGCGAACCGTGGAGCTCGTCTCGCGCATAAAGAACCAGATCGGCCTCGAGGCGATGGCGCACCTGACCTGCGTCGGCCACACGAAGGAGCAGCTCCAGGACATCCTGTCCGAACTTCGTGATGCCGGCATCGAGAACGTTCTGGCCCTGCGCGGCGACCCGCCGAAAGGGGAAATGAAATTCGTCGCTCAGGCGGGCGGGTTCTCGCATGCCGCGGACCTGGTGGGCTTCATCCGCGAGCGCTTCCCGTTCGGCGTGGGTGTCGCTGGTTACCCGGAGAAACATCCCGAGGCCGGTTCTCTCGACGGCGATCTCAAGCACCTTCGCGACAAGGTGGGACGCGGCGCCGACTTCGTGATCTCCCAGCTTTTCTTTTCGAACGTCGACTACTTCGCGTTCGTCGAGCGCCTGCGCGCCATGGGCGTGACAGCGCCGGTCATCCCCGGCATCATGCCGGTGACGGACACCGACCAGGTGAAGCGTTTCACGTCGATGTGCGGCGCGAAGCTGCCCAAGGACCTCCTGGCGCGGCTCGATCTGGCCGGACCCGACAAGGCCGCCGTCGGCCGCATCGGCATCGACCACGCCACCGACCAGTGCCTGGAGCTTCTCAAGCGCGGCGCGCCCGGGATCCATTTTTATACGCTCAACAGATCGGAGGCCACCCGAGAAGTGTTCCTCCGTCTTAAATCAGCGGGGGTGGTTTCGTGAACATCAAGTCCGTCATCGCGGCGTCTCTTCTCTTTTCGATCGCCGGCTGCATTTCCATCGCTACCCACGAGGAGCAAATGCGCCGCTGCCACAGCGTCGGGCTTCACGCCGACGAACTGGAAGGACGCGTGGGGGAACTGGAATCGCAGCTGGCCGCCAAGACCGCCGAGAGCCAGGCGCTGGAGCAGAACGTCGCCGAGCTCAAGAGTACGCAGGACGAGCTCCAGGAAAAACTCAAGAGCGACATCTCCCAAGGCGACGTGGCCGTGGGATCGTCTGAGGGCAACCTCACCATCACGCTCGGCGACAAGGTGCTGTTTCGCTCGGGCGAGTGGGAGCTTCAGCCGCGCGGCCAGAAGGTTCTGTTGCAGGTGAGCGAAGTGCTCAAGAAGGTCGACGACCGCTTATTTCAGGTGGAGGGGAACACCGATAACATCCCGATTTCGGGCGCGCTCAAGAGCCGTTTTCCTTCGAACTGGGACCTTTCATCGGCCCGTGCCGCGGCCGTCGTGCGCTTCCTGGAGAAGAACGGCGTGAACGCCCAGCGTCTCGTGCTCATGGCTTACGGCGACAAGCGTCCCGTTGGCGACAACAAGACCATCGACGGGCGGAAGCTCAACCGGCGGGTGGAAATTTCACTCGAGCCGCTCCCGGCGGAGAGCAAGAAGTGACGACCGACGTGCTGGAAATCGTGATGTCCACGCGCCGCCCTTCGCACGTGGAGAAGACGACCAGCGGCACGCGCACTGACTCTGGCGCGCGCGTGGTGCTGTTCAACGACGACGTGCATACCTTTGAAGAGGTTGCCGGCCAGCTCGTGAAGGCCACTCGTTGTCCGTACCCGAAAGGAATCGCCCTCGCCAATATGGTCCACACGGTGGGCAGCGCGACGGTCTATGAAGGGCACTTCGAACGTTGCGAAGCCGTCGCGATGGTGCTGGGCGACATCGGGCTCAAGACCGCGATCGAGCGTTAGGCGGCGTTCTGGGAGGACGGGCGCGTGTTCTCGCGCTTGTGGAGGGCGAGCCGTTCGATCGCTTCGGTAAGGGGAGAAAGGGCGCTGATCGTTTCCGAGCGGTCGGCCTCGACGGCTTCAATGAACGGCCGGAGCTGGTTGGCCGTCAAAGGCGGGTTCAACGTTTTGATCCGATTGATCGTGTCCGAGGCTTCCTGCATATAGTGGCGGATCACCTGAAGGATATGGCCTTCCCAGGCGGCCAGGTCGCTGAGGATCGTCTGGCTCGATCCTGGTTCTGCGAGATGGGTGAGGGCGTGGAGTTTCTCGTCCAGCGTTTCAAAGGTCTGCCGCGTCCATCCCCGCGTTTCCATTCCCGTTCGACGAAGACGGCGCAGGTATTCCAGGACACGCGCGAGCGCTTCCTTGGCGGCCTGGTCCGTTTCGGAGATCGAGTACCCGAGGTCCGGCGATTCATTTCTGTTTTCGTTGTTTTTCATAACAGTCCTCGAAAGCGATCATGCAATGAATGTGCCTCCCGTCCCATAACGTCGTCAAATCGCGGCGTTTTTCGCTTAACTTCCGTCGGAGGGCCGGCGCTTTCGACGCGAGAATCGGATTGGTTTCCCAAAAAAACGTCATGGAAAAATTCGTCGGTCGCTGTTAACCTTTCTTAAGTATGAATCGCACCCGAAAATCACCTGAAACGCCTGCCCGAAGGAAGATTTCCTCCCTGGCCCCGCCGTGGGTGTGGGCGGCCGCCGGCGGCGCCGTGATGGCCATCCTCCTGTTCGCGCGGCCCGTGCGCACCGCCTCCGCGGTCACAATCCCGGCCGTCACCCCGGTTGTCGACGAGAAATGGGTCCGTATGGTTGATTCCATTACCGGCCGTCTGTCGCAGTTCGACGGGGACGTGGGCATCTACATCAAGGACCTCTCGACCGGACGCGT
The DNA here is from genome assembly GCA_038238485.1 of Elusimicrobiota bacterium. Lineage (GTDB taxonomy): Bacteria > Elusimicrobiota > Elusimicrobia > F11 > F11 > JBBRXR01. The sequence goes on from JBBRXR010000052.1 coordinate 6,040, forward strand.
GTATCAGCACAATTCCGATCGCCGTTTTCTCTCCGCCAGCCTGATTAAGTTGCCGATCATGGCCGCGCTCTTCGCCGACGTGGAAGACGGCCGCGTTCGGCTCGACGGTTCGCTTCGTTACACTCGTAAATATCGCCGTGAGGGCGCGGGCATCCTGAAATGGGCGCGCGACGGAAGCCGATTCACCATTAGCTCGCTGGTCCACACCATGATTTCGAAGTCCGACAACACCGCCACCGCGATGATTATCAACGTGATGGGGTTCGATCATCTGAACGAGCGTTTCGGCCAGTTCGGTCTCAACCAGACCCGCATTTCTCCGACGGGCATGAGCCTCGCCTCGCGTCTGGATCCGGCGCTTGATAACTGGACCACGCCCGAGGAAATGGGCCGCCTGCTCGAAAACATTTATCGCCACAAGCTTCTCAAGAATGACGGCCTGAGCGACCTGATGATCGAGATCCTCAAGGGCGCGAACTCCCGCGGCCGTCTCGCCCGCGATTTGCCCAGCCACTGGCAGCTCGCCCGTAAGACCGGCCTTCTCCGCAAGAACTGCCACGATTGCGGCATCGTGTTTTCACCGGAAGGCGACTACGTCATCTGCGTGATGACCGGCGACGGCCGCACCTACGCCGACGCTAAAGGCCTGATCTCCGACGTGGGGAAAAAGACCTTCGACTACTTCGCCCCGGCTTCCTGAGCCGGACGTGAAGAGAACAGCCGCTCTCGTTCTCTGCCTTTCGCTTTCTCTTCCCTGTCTCGCCGCTCCCGCGGCCGCGCCCGTTGATACCGACGCCCGAAAGAAGCTCGACCTCCAGATGGAATTGAAGGCCGGCCTTCCCCAGCAGACCACCCACTTTACCGTTGAGGCTTACGGCACCACCGCGAACAACAAGGCGCAGCTCCTCGAAGCCGCCTTCCAGGACTTCCTCGCGATCACGGGGCTCACGTCGCTCGACCTGCGTGAGAAAATCCACGTCTTGATTTTCGAGAACCAGAAGGAATTTAGAACGAAGCTTCGCGGCAGCCGCCGTGATTCGGCTGTCGGCGGGCACACGCTGGCCACCTTTGAACAGGACAAGCTCGATCGGGTGCTGGTCACCAACCTCTCCAACATGCTCCTCGAGGCCTATTTCGGACGGACGCTCGACAACGACAGCCGTTGGCTGCGGCGCGGCATCTCCGAGGCCCTCATGGTTCGTGAAAGCGGCGAGGATCAGGCCGAAGCGCGCACGCGCTGGAAGGAATACCTCAAGAATCACCGGCCGGTGTCCCTGGAGCAGCTTGTGGGCGCTGAACGCCTGAATTCCGATGAGGACACCACGTGGCAGCCGGAATTTCACAAGCGTAAAACGGGGAAGGATTCTCCATCAAAAAGATTCCAGGTGTCAGCGACCAGCCTTGTGATGTTCGTCAGCGACTGGGGCGGCCGGCTCAATTTCGCTTTCTTCCTGGCCCAGCTCCGCGGCCGCAAGACGCTCGATGACGCCATCGCGTCGTCGTTCCCCGGAAAATTCCGCAACATGAACGAGCTCTACAATTTCTGGCTCGTTCAGGAAGTCGGCGAAGTTAAAACGCCTGCCCCGAACCGAAAGTAAATACCCACCGCGCTGAATCGCGCTCGTCGGCCTCGAGCCGGTAGGTGACGTCCAGCCTGAGCACCACTTCATTCGACGAACGCGTCAGGCCGAACCGCAGGCCCGCTCCCACCTCTGATCGCATCTTCGACAGCGCTACCGGACGTCCCGCCGGCCACGCGTAACCCGAGTCGGCGAACACCGCTCCGCCGACCGCAAGCAGATTGAACGCCTCGTCGAT
>JBBRXR010000053.1:0-7854 GCA_038238485.1 Elusimicrobiota bacterium
CTGAAGATCGTCGAAGACAAGGCGGAGTCGAAGAAGCGCGTGGCCGGCGAGCTGGCGGCCCTGCGCGCCGCTGAGCCGCGGCTTCGCGCGGCCTTCAAAATGATGGCGGGGTCATCCGACCCGGCGCTCGTTCAGGCGGCGGTCATCGGAACCGGTCAGATGGGCAATGCGGCCGATGCGTCGTGGATCGAATCGCTTCTCGATCACCCGCGCGCTGCGGTGCGAGAATCGGCGGCCGTGGCGCTCGGGCGCATGGGCGACGGCGGAATTTCATCTTTGATGAAGGCGGCGAAGTCCCGATCGCCGCGCACGCGCGCGATGGCGGCGGTGGGCGCAGGTTTCGGCACGTCGGCGGCCGCGGCGAACGTTCTCGCGGTGGGCCTGGAAGATGAGGATCCCATGGTCGTGGCCGCCGCGCTCACCGCCCTGCGCAGCCCCATCGACGCCTGGGCGGGCCAGGTCCCGTCCCTGAAAATGAAAGCGGCCCGTCGCCTGAATCAGGCGACGGGCCGCGATCTCGACATCAATATCCGGTTACTTCTTGCGCCCTGACTTTTCCAGGTCCGCGAGCGCCGCCTTCACGTCTTCTCCCACCTGACCGGTCCGGTTCGATCCCTTCTGAAGCTCGGCTCCGAGCCCGGGCGTCTTTGGCGCCAGGCGCGCGAGCGCGATGGCCGACATGAGCCGCACCTCCGAGCTCGCGTTGTGCGCCATGGTGGCGGAAAGGAACTTCACCGCGCCGTCCGAACAGCCCCGCAGGACGACGTCGGCCTTTTCCAGACGGAGATGGCCGGTGCGGACGGCATCGACGATCGCGGGCAAAGCGGTGTCGTTCATCCCGCCGAGCGGCATACCAGCGGCCCGCACGAAGCCCGGGATGATGGCTTCATCGATGCGACCCAGAAGGTCGACGTAACGGGGATAAAGCTGGGCGCCGTAGCGCGGCGTATTCTGAAGGCCGATGCGGGTGAGCGCCCAGGCCGCGCGCGCAGCGACGAACTCATCCTTATCGTCCAGAAGCGGAATGAGCGACGCGATCAGCGGCTCCTTCATCGCCGCGTTGTTGCCGATGGCCATGACGGCGCGGTAACGGATGGCGGCATCCCGGTTCTTCAGGTCCCATGTCAGGTCCGACACTTTGCGCGGGCGCGGAGACAAGGCGTCGAGACGCTCGGCCAAAAACGGGCGGCGGAAACGTCGAGACCGGTCAAAGCCATCGTTGCTTGCCAAGAGGATGCGGGTCAGCACGGGGGTGGTCTTCGCCGCGGCGGCCGGGATTTCCGAGAGCGCCTGGGCGGCATCCCATCCGCGGATCTCCGGTTTATCCCAATCGCCGATTTCGACGTGACGAAGCAGCACAGGCACACCCGCGGTGTTCAACGGATCGATCACGCGGAGGGCGAGAGCCGCGTTGAAGGCGAGGGCATTGTCGGTGGCCTTCACGGCGTCGACGAGCGCGGGCGTGGCGGCCTTGGCGGCCGTCCGGACTTCGCCCGACGGCAGGCGTGAGAACGTCAGGGCGGCGCTGCGGCGCCGCGACACGTTGGACGTGTCCTGAAGCGCAGCGACGAGAAGAGGCACCGTGTTCGGAGAGCTCTTCGAAATCAGGGAAATCAGTTGTTCGTCGGTGCGGGCATCTTTACCGAGACCGTTGACCGCGAACGGGAGCGCGGGTTCGCCCATCTCGAGAAGACCCGCGATCGATTCCTCGCGGACCTTCTGGTCCGTGTCCGAAAGGCCGTTGACCATCGGCTGAATGACCTTCGGGGAGGAGAGGCCTGATTTGCGCAAGGCATAAAGTGCGAACTGGCGCTCTTTCGCTTCCCCGCTCACGAGGCGCTGCGAGATGAGGGCATCGACGACGGACGCGCGCGCGCCTTCGCTTTTGGCGTTGAACACGCGAAGCGCCGCGGCGCGCGTCGCGTCGTCAGCGGAAACAAGCCGCGCATCAAGCGAATCGGCGCTCTGCTGGAGCTTGACGGCGGCCACGCCGATTAAAATGCCGATAAGAACGATGCTGATAAGCCGGAATTTCACTTTCATTCAACCCCTCCCGGGAGTACCGAAAATCTCGCTGATTCTAGTTAATGAGACAGCGTGCGCTGGAGGAAATCGGTGATATGAACGACTTCGATGTTGGACTTGGCGCGGCGGAGCCCGGCCGCGAGTTGAAGGAGACAGGAAACGCTGGAGGTGACGACCACGCGGCAGCCCGTCGACATGATGTTCTTCACTTTCGCCTCGGCTATATCGCGTGAGAGTTCGGCGTGGACCACCGCGAACGTGCCGGCGCCGCCGCAGCACTGGTCGGCGTCGGGAACGGGAATGAGTTTGAGGTTGGGAATCGCGCCCAGAAGTTCGCGCGGAGCGGCGGTGAGTTTCTGCGCGTACTGCGCCTTGCACGGATCGTGGTAGGCGACCGGACCGCCGAGCCATTTCGCTTTCGCGAGATGCGCCGCCAATCCTTTCTGGAGGAGGAAAGACGAGACGTCGCGCGTCTTCTGCGCCAGCTCATGCGCGCGCTTCGACATTTTCGGGTCGCCTTCAAAAAATGAAGCGTAGTCTTTCAGGTGCGCGCCGCAGGAACTGTCATCGACGATGATCGACTCGTACCGCCCTTTCTCGAGCAGGTCGATGTTCGCGCGCGCGAACTGCCGCACGGAGTCGAGCACGCCGTAGCTCGCGGCCGGCAGGCCGCAGCAGATGGCCTCGGGGACCACGAACTTCACGCCCACACGCTCGAGGAGCCGGGCCGTGGCCAGGCCCGTCTCGGGCCGGACGTACTGCGATCCGCAGGCGGTGAAGAAGGCCACCGTCGGCATCTGCGAAATGGTCGATACGGCCGCCGCCGATTTCTGCGCCGCCATCACCTGCGCGTGGCGCACCTTGGCGAGGGCCTCCTCGGTGCGCTGACGGATGAACGGGTAGTCGCGCAGGAAACGCAGCGGCGCGCGCGGGAGCTGCTCGTCCGCGGCGGCGAGCGCCGGGAAAAATTTCATGAGGCCCGTGCGGCGGGCCAGCGCCGAAAGTCCGAGCGCCTTGGCCACGAACGCCGCGCGCAGAAGGAGGCTCAACCGCCGCGGATGCGGCAGGAGCTGCTTAAGCATGAGCGAAAGTCCGCGCGGAATTCCCTTCGAGCGATTAATGAAGTGGCGGGCCGCCACCATCAGCTTGGCCGTCGGCACTTCTGAAAAGCAGACGGAGGTGCATTCCCCGCACAGCAGGCAGGTCTCGATGCTTTCCGAGGCCTGCGCGGCGTCCCACATTTTCCCCTCGATGAGCGCGCGCACGAGCTGGTTGCGCCCGCGCGGGGAGTAAGACTCGTTGCCCGTGGCCTTGTAGGTCGGGCAGTAGTTCGTGCAGAAGCCGCAGCGGTTGCACGCGGCCACCACCTGCTCGAACTTGGCGAGGTCGTGGAGCGGATTCTCCGACGAGGGCGGTGTGGGCGGGTTGGCGGACATTCTCTAATTCACAACCAGAACCGGTCGCCGATGTTCCCGACCTCGCCGCCGCGAAACGGGTCGGCGACGTCGGTCTCGATGTTGGGCAGGTCGGTTTCGGTGAGTCCGCACGTGCGGGGTGACAGGATCCCATGGGGGTCGAACGCCTTCTTTATTCTCCGGTGCATGTCTTTCAAAATGAACGGACGCGTTTTCTCAACTTTGCTTTCCTTCGAGGCATAGGGAAAAAGGCGGAAGGTGACGTCGAGAATGATGGCCAGCGTTCCGAACGAGCCGAGGAGCAGCTTGGGCACGTCGTAGCCGGCGACGTTCTTCATCGTCTTGGCGCCCATCACCGCGATCTCGCCGGTCGGCAGCAGGATGCGCATGCCGAGAATCAGGTCCCGAAGCGGCGGCGCCACGCTGGCGCGCGTCGCGACGGCCCCGCCGACGGTGCCGGCGCCGAACACCCAGAGGTAGCGCCCTTCCGCCTCGACGGACTTTCGCACCGCCTCGAGCGGCGCGCCCGCCTGCACGGTGATCGTGAGGTTGGCCGGGTCGAAGTCGAGCACGCGGTTGAGCATGCTCGTGCGGATCACGAGATTTTCCTTCACGCGAAATCGGCTCTCGGAGCCGCCGATGCCGAACAGGGTTTTCTTGCGCGCGAGCTGGCCGACGATGCGCGTCATCTCCGCTTCGTCGGCCGGTGTCACCGATCCGTCGGAGCCCACCTTGAACTCAATGTCCTCCGGCGGTGGAACGGCGGCCGGTTTGCTGACGAGCGGAATGAGCTTGTCGGGGTTGCAGAGGTTTTCGGGGTCGAAAATGTTCTTGAGTCGCCGGAAGAGCATCAGCGTCTCGCGCGTGAAGACCCAGCGCATTGCCTCGCGCTTGTCGATGCCGATGCCGTGCTCGCCGGAAATCGTGCCGCCCAGGTCGACGCAGGCCTTGAGCATGCGGTAGCCCGCTTCCTTCACGACCTTGGTGTGCTCGGCGTTGCGTTCGTCGAAAATAATCTGCGGATGCAGGTTGCCGTCGCCCGCATGGAAAAGCAGCGCCACGCGCAGGTCAAGCTCTTCGGCGATCTTCTTGATCTCGGCCAACGCCTGCGGGAGCTTCGTGCGCGGCACCGCGCCGTCCTCGACGAGGACGTTGGGAGCCAGGCGCGCCATCGCCGCGTAGGCGCCGCGGCGGCCGTCCCACAATTTCACGCGCTCCGCCTCGCTTTTGGCGTAGCGGAATTCCTGCGAACCGTTTTTCACGCAGATCTCCTCGATCTGCTTCATCTGGCTGTCGAGCTCTTCGACCTTATCGCCGTCCACTTCCACGAGCAGGACGGCTTCGGCCTGGGGATAGCCCGCCTGGATGAAGGCCTCGACGGCCTCGACCACGGTGCGGTCCATGGCCTCGAGCGTGGCCGGGTTGAGACCGGCGGCGATGATATCGGTGACCGACTGGATGCATTCCTCGATCGTGTTGAAGCTCACGAGCGCCGTGCGTACCACAATCGGCTTGGGAATGACCTTGAGGCGGAATCGGGTAGCGATGCCGAGCGTCCCCTCGGAGCCGACGAGAAATCCGACGATGTCGTAGCCCGGGTCCTCGATGCGCAGGTGGATGGGCTGGCCGTCGGGCAGGACAATTTCCATGCCGACGACGTAGTGCGACGTCACGCCGTACTTCAGGCAATGCGGGCCGCCCGCGTTGGTGGCGGCATTGCCGCCGATGGTGCAGGCCTTCTGGCTTCCCGGGTCCGGCGGAAAGAACATGCCCAGCGGCTCGAGCGCCTGCTGGAGATTGAGGTTGACCACCCCCGCTTCCACGGCGATCTCGCGGCGGATCTTGTCGAAGCGACCGATGCCCTGCAAACGGCTCATGCCAATGACGACCGCGTTCTTCAGCGGCACCGGGCCGCCGCAGAGGCTGGTGGCCGCGCCGCGCGCGACGAACGGGCGCTTGTGGAGCGCGAGGGCGCGCACGAGCTGCGTCACCTGCTCGGGCGTGGAAGGAAGCACGACCGCTGACGGGTTGGCTCGGTCGAGGGCGGCGTCGTAGGAATAAAGGTGAAGGTCCGCCGGCTGGAAAAGGACGGATTTCTCTCCGACGATGGCCTGGAGCTCCGCGATGAGCTTGGGGTTGAGCGAAGAAACGGCTTGGGTTGGTTTCGCCACGGCTATTTCTATCAAATGAAATCATAAACTCGCCGCATTCATGATGTTCAAGGCGGTGTGGACTCTTCGGTTCATCCGCGCCCTGGCGGTTTGGCGCCGCAGGGGCGGTTTCCTCTCGCCCCTGCTGACAGGGGTCTCGGGCGGCCTGATCGTCCTGCTGAGCCCCCCCGGCGCCCCTCCTCAGCCGCTGCCAGAGATGGCCACCGTCGTACTCGAGATTATTTTCTACGGATCGATTGCTCTCGGACTTTTCTGGTGCCTGCTGCGCGCGCGGCTTTCGACGCCGTCCATGGTCTTCTGGCTCGTCTTTCTGTCGTTGTCCGTGTTGTACGCCTGCGGGACCAAGGTCTATACGCGTAGCTACGACTGGAATGGGCACGACGACTACATCCACTTCATCCTCGACCGTCACCAGCTCCCGAAGCCCCAGGATTGCTGGGTGTGCTATCACCCGCCGCTCTATTACCTGGTCGCCGCGCCGTTCTACCGCGTGTTCCGCGCCACGCCCTTTTCCGCGCCCGCCGACGAGCTCCAGCTTTTCTCGATCGGCCTCTTCGGAATCTTTCTCATTTATTTCCTGAAGCTGATGGAGCGGCTGCTGGACTCGGGTCCCACGCGGGTTCTGACGATGCTTTCGCTCGCGGCGCTGCCCGCGACAATGATCCATAGCGCGCGCATCGGCAACGACGCCCTGCTCTACATTTTCTGGATGGGCGCGGTTTTCCATCTAACGCGGTGGGAGACGGAGTTCGCGCGGCGCGACATGACGATCGCTTCGGTTTTTCTCGCCCTCGGATTCGTCACGAAGGGCACCGCGCCGGTGCCGGTGGCGGCGATGGGCGTGACCGTGGCGGTCGCGTTCTGGCGCTCGCCGCAGCGCCGGAAGGAAATTAAGACGCAGGCGGCGCGCGCGATCACCACCATTGTCGCCGGCAGCGCGGCCTACCTCTACTGGAGCCGCCGTTACATTCTGCACGCGATCAGCCCCAACGCGTCGTATCTCGGCAAGGAGCTGACCATCCATCAGACGGCCTTCGACCAGGTCGCTTTTAACGTGCGGGCGTTCGTCATGGAGTTCGCCGAGCCTCGCAGCAGCCTCGGCGCGCGCGAGCACTTCCTGAATTTCTTCCTGAAAAGCTCTGCGTTCGGGGAGTGGCTGCACCCTTTTGCGGGAGCGCGAAGCACCATGCGGCTCTTCTCGCTGTATTACCTCGCCGTGATCGTTATGTTCGTGGGGTTGCTGGCGCGTTCACTGAGGCGGGAGCGGCGCCTCCCCGTGGCCATGACGGCGACCGTGCTGATTTCGCCGCTTTTCAGCCTGGCCTACCGCTGGCAGGGCAATTACATCTGTATGGGCGACGCGCGCTACGTTTACCCCATGTTCGCCGTCGGCGCGATCGCCTGCGTCTGGCTGCTCGAAGAGTTCGATTCGCCCGGGAAGATCTTGATCTATAAAACCGGCGTGGGCATTTTGGTCGCGTTCATCGCCGCGGGCGTGGCGTTCCAGACGGCACTTTTCATCAGCCTGTTCTAAACCGTCGTGCGCTGTTCCTCGTGGTACTCCGCGTCGATGTTGACGTTCCACGGATCGAAGTTTCCCAGGCCCAGCATGCTGCGCGCCGCGATCAGGCCCGTGGCGATGGCGTGGTCCTGGTTGTTGTAGCGGAACATGCCCGATCGCCCGATCGGAAATAGATTGGAGAATCCCGCGAGCCAGGCGCGCAGCGCCCCGACGTTGGCCTCGTAGCCGCGCTCGATGAGCGGATAAGCGTTCTCGCTGCGCACGACGAAACCGTCGGTGAACCGCCCCGCGGGTAGCAGTTTCGTCGCGGTGAGCTCGCGCTTGGCCAGCGCGACGAGATCGTCGTCCGACAACCTCCACATCGCGTCTCCCTTGAAGCAGAAGTATTCCACCGTCAACGGATGCGAACCGGGACCGGCCGCCATTTCCGACGAGAAATTTCGAAAGTTTGAGACGCGCGCCATCTTCACCTCGGCGGCATGGACATAGATCCAGTTGTCGGGGAACGCCTCGCCCTCGTGCACGAGGTGCACGCCGAGGTGCTCCCGGTAGCGCAGGGAAGCGCCCGCACGCCGCACCGCGTCGGGCGCATCCGGCGACATCGTCCCGATCATTTCCGTGATGGGACTGCTAGCCGCGAAGGACGACGCCTCGATCTCTTCGCGCTCACCGCCGCGCTCGATCACGAGCGAGCGGACCTTCCCCCCCTCATGACGCAGGC
>JBBRXR010000054.1:0-7821 GCA_038238485.1 Elusimicrobiota bacterium
AACATCGTCGTCTTCCTGATTACTTGGCCGCTCCAGATTCATCAGACCCGCCGCGTCGGGGAAGACGATGTGCACCGGGCCGCCGCTCAACTCGTCGCGGTCGTGAGTGATGCCGAGTCGGGCGCCACTGGTGAAATCCGCGAGCAAATGAACCGGGAGGCGGCGATTCAGCCTTTTCCGTCAACCGGTCTGGTCGAGGTCTTCAATCAGGTCCAGGCGGACGAGTCGGCCCTCCGGCCCCCGGCGCGGTACAACTGGGACCTGAACTACCCGCTCTTCGAATCCTACCTGCGGACAGCGGCCGCGAAACCGCTCGGCACAACCCCCTTCAAGCGGTGGGGCTTCAATCCGGAGCGCGATTGGTGGCCAGGCATCGTGACGCATGCTTTTCTTCACGACGGATGGCTGCACCTGTTGTTTAACCTTCTCTTTCTCTGGATCGCCGCGAGCATCGCCGAGGCGCGCCTCGGGATTCATGTGCTCTGGCTTTACGTCTCCGGGGGCATCGCCGGCGCCCTGACACAGACGCAGGCTGGCATTCCGACGGGCCAGATCCTGGTCGGCGCGTCCGGCGCCATCGCCGGGCTGATGGGTTTTTGCCTCATCTCGGAGCCGAAAGCGAAGGTCAAACTCCTTTACGTGGTCTTTCTGTCCCTTGTGCCGAAGGCCGGCGTGTTCGACTCGCCGCTCTGGTTCTATCTTCCCATCTGGCTCCTGTTGCAGTTCCTTCTGGCGATGCTTCAAGTCGGGCGAGGCGACGTTGCCGTCGCCCACGCGGCACACATCGGCGGTTTCGTGTTCGGAGGCCTTGTGGGAATGGTCTGGCGAACGTTCCACCGCGATATCCGGTAACTTTGTCACGGATTTTGACGAATCCTTCTTCGAGCGCTCTTCCTAAAATGGGAGCCTGATCCAACCTTCTCACCGGATTCCGATGTCATGAACGAAAATTCCTCTTCTCCCGCCGCGCCGCTCACGTTTCACTGGCCGGAATATCTCATCGAGGCCTTCTGTCTGGGCGCCTTCATGGTGTCTGCGTGCCTGTGCACAGCGGCGCTTGAATATCCCGGCTCACCCTTGCGACAGGTGATTGGAAGCGGCGTGGCGCGTCGCGGCTTGATCGGCCTCGGAATGGGTCTCACAGCGCTTGCTCTGATTTACTCTCCTTGGGGCAAGCGTTCGGGCGCGCACATGAATCCGTCGGTGACGCTGTCGTTTCTCCGGCTCGGAAAGATTCGGCCGTTGGACGGCGGTTTTTACGTTCTTTTTCAGTTTCTCGGCGGTTGGCTGGGCGTGGCGGCCTCGGCGCTGCTGATCAGACCATGGATCGCGCATCCCACCATCGCGTACATCGTGACAATTCCGGGTAGGGGCGGTCCCGCGATCGCGTGGATCGCTGAATTCGGGATCTCGTTTCTTCTGATGTTCTCCGTTCTTTTCGTCTCAGGCCGGCCGAAGTTTGCCGGCTGGACGGGCGTGGTCGCCGGAACCCTCGTCGCGCTTTTCATTCTTCTGGAAGCGCCGCTCTCGGGCATGAGCCTGAACCCAGCGCGCACGCTCGGTTCGGCGCTGATGGCGGGCAACTATGATCACCTCTGGATCTATTTCACCGCGCCCCCCGCCGGCATGCTGGCCGCGACACAAATTTTTCGCGCCCAGCCGCGCTCGCAGGCCTGCGCGAAGCTGATGCACCAGACGGGCACGTGCTGCATTTTCTGCGGTCAATGCGACGAGACAGACGGGAGGGTTACTTGAACACGGAATTTGACGTCATCATTGTCGGAACGGGGGCGGGCGGAAGCACCGTCGCCCACGCGTTGGCGCCCACCGGCCAGAAAATTCTCATTCTCGAACGCGGCGAGTTTCTCGTCCGCTCGAAAGACAACTGGGATCCGGACAAAGTTTTTCGAAAAGAGATCTATCACACCAACGAGCGCTGGCTGACGCGCGACGGAAAGGAGTTCCGCCCGGGCCAGGCTTACCTCGTCGGCGGCAACACCAAGGTATTTGGCGCCGCCCTCCTCCGCCTCCGTGAAAAAGACTTCGACGAAATTGCTTACGACGACGGCATTTCTCCCGCCTGGCCCATCCGCTACGGCGATCTCGAGCCGCATTATCAGGAGGCGGAGCGCCTTTATTTTGTTCACGGACAGCGGGGCGAGGACCCAACCGAGCCGCCTTCCTCGGGCCCGTTTGCCTATCCGAAACTCTCGCAGGAGCCGCGGATGGTGGAGGTCTTCAACCAGCTCAAGGGACAGGGGCTGAAACCCTTCCACCTCCCGATCGGCGTTCAACGGTTTGAAGAGGACATTCGCAACAGTCCCTGCATTCGCTGCAACACCTGCGACGGCTTTCCCTGCATGGTCAATGCGAAGGGCGACGCCGAACGCGCCTGCCTCATCCACGCGCTGTCGCATCCGAACGTCAGCATCGTGACGGGCGCCAAGGCCGAGACGGTGGAAACGAACGAGGCCGGCACCCGCGCGGTCGCGGTCAACGTCACGCGCAACGGCCAGAAGGAGCGTTACGCGGCGCAGACCATCATCCTTGCTTGCGGAGCGATCAACTCGGCGGTCGTTCTGCTGAAGTCCGCCTCTGCCAAGCATCCGAAAGGCCTCGCGAATTCCAGTGGTCTCGTCGGTCGTAATTACATGCACCACAACAACTCGGCGATGCTCGCGATCGATCCGTTCAAGAAAAACCCGACCCTTTTCCAGAAGACCATGGGCCTCAACGACTGGTACTTTGGAAAGACGGGCGATCCGATCGGACACATTTCGCTCATCGGCAAGGCGACGGAAGGAATTCTCAAGGCGGATCAGCCGATGGCGCCCGGTTTCGTTCTCAAATTCATGGCGGAGCATTCCATGGATTGGTGGTTCACCACGGAAGATCTTCCGCGAAAAGAAAACGGTGTCACCCTCGAGTCCGACGGTCGCATTCGGCTGTCACGCACGCCCAACAACATGGCGCCGCACGAGAAACTCGTTTCGAACTTCAGGAAAATCCTGTGGAAGATCGGCTTCCGCATCATGCTCACCAAGCCGATGCCCATCAACGCAGTGGCACACCAGGTCGGCACCACGGTGTTCGGGAAAGACCCGGCGCGATCCGTGCTCGACACGAACTGCCGCGCCCATGACCTCGACAACCTCTACGTCCTCGATGGCGGATTTTTTCCCTCGGCGTCCGCGGTGAACCCCGCGCTGACGATCGCCGCCAATGCGCTGCGGGTCGGAGCGCATCTCTCGCAGAAGCTTGGTGGAGCCAAGAACGGAGCGGCGCATGCGTAACCACAAAGTCCGGCGCCTCGTTTTCGCCTTTCTTCTGGCGGGAAGCGCCCCGGCGTTCGCGGCGAGTCTTACATCGGTGGACGCCGTCGCGATTTCGGTTTCCGACCTGGATCGCGCCGTGGACTTCTACACGAAGGTCCTCACGTTTCAAAAATTGTCAGAGGTTGACCTCGCGGGAGCCGACGCGGAAAAGCTCTTCGGCGTCTTCGGCGTGCGCGCGCGCATCGCGCGGCTTCGCCTCGGCGACGAGTCGATCGAGCTTCGCCAGTTCCTCGCCCCGGAAGGACAGCCATTACCCACCGATTACCGGAGCAACGACCGCTGGTTTCAGCACATCGCGATCATCGTCAGCGACATGGATCAGGCCTACGCTGTTCTCCGGAAAAACCGCGTCCGTCACGCCTCCTCCTCGCCGCAGCGCCTGCCGGACTGGAATAAGAACGCCGGCGGCATCAAGGCCTTCTATTTCAAGGACCCGGATGGGCATCCGGTCGAGGTCCTGCAGTTTCCCGCCGGCAAAGGCGATCCGAAGTGGAGGGCGCGCCACGGGCTCTTTCTCGGCATCGACCACACCGCAATCGTCGTTCGGTCGACCGATGAAAGCCTGAGGTTCTACCGCGACGCGCTCGGATTTAAAGTGAAGGGCGAGAGTGAGAACTATGGGGATGAGCAGGCGCGCCTGAACAACGTGGAAGGCGCCCACTTGAGGATCACCACGCTGGGACTACCGTCAGGTCCTGGTGTTGAATTCCTCGAATACCTGGCGCCTCTGGGGGGCCGCGCCTACCCGCCCGCGAAGGCCAACGATCTGATCTATACCGAAACGGTTCTAACCTCGAACGACGCGCTGGCCGATGCGGCCGCGCTCAAGCCCGTCCAAATCAGCACTGGCGCCGCCGCGGACCTCGGTATCAAAACAGGATTTCAGCTTCGCGATCCCGATGGCCACGCCATCGAAGTGATCGAGAGATAAGCAAGGAGACGCCATGAAAGCCATCGCCGTTTTTCCAACGAAGAAACAGGTCAAGCTCATCGATCACCCGGAACCATCCATCACGACGCCGACGCAGGTGAAACTGAAGATGATCAACGTGGGTGTTTGCGGCACGGACCGGGAAATCTGGAGCCTGGAATATGGAACGCCGCCGATCGGCTCCGACTATCTGGTCACCGGCCACGAATCGTTCGGACAGGTCATCGAGGTGGGTTCTGGCGTGAAAAGCTTAAAGGTGGGCGACTACGTCGTTCCAACGGTGCGCCGGGGATGCCCGGAAAACTGCCTCTCCTGCGAAAATATGCAGCCTGACTTTTGTTTCACCGGAAATTTTACGGAGCGCGGCATCAAGATGGCCCACGGCTTCATGACGGAATACGTGGTGGATGAGGAAGCCTATATGAGCGTCGTTCCGGCCGATCTCAAGGACGTGGGCGTCCTCCTCGAGCCGTTGACGATCACGGAAAAGGGGATGATGCAGGTTTACACGATCCAGAGCCGTCTTCACTGGGAGTGCCGCATCGACAAAGGCGTGACCGACAAGTCATGCCACAATGCCCTGGTCCTGGGCGCCGGTCCTGTGGGCATCCTGGCGGCGATGACGTTGCGCAACCTGAACATGAAGACCTACGTGGTGTCGCGCGAAAAAGCGCCGAACCCGAAGGCGGAACTGCTGAAGTCGATCGGAGCGGAGTATTTCTCGACCCAGGAAATGACCCCGAGCCAAATTGCGGACAAGATCGGCAACATCGACCTGATTCTCGAGGCCACCGGTGCTGCGAGCGTTTCTTACGAGTTCATGGCCGTGCTCGGCACGAACGGCATTTTTATTTTCACGGGAGTTCCGGGGTTGAAGAAGGACATCACGATCGACGCCGGAACGCTGATGCGGAACATGGTGCTGAAAAACCAGGTGGTGCTGGGCACGGTAAACGCGCCCAAGGCCGCGTTCGAGAACGGCATCCGCGACCTCCGCGATTTTCTGAAGAACTGGCCGACCCAGACCCGTCAGCTGATCACCGGGCACGTGCCATTCGCTGATTTCACCATCGAGAAGGTGGCGCGCCACCCCGACGAAATCAAGACAATCCTGACGTTCTAGTCGGCGAGACGGCCAAACTTTCCGGAGCGGAAGTCTTCGTAGGCGTCAACGATCTCTTCCTTTGTGTTCATGAGGAAAGGCCCGTAGCCGAAAATCGGCTCGTTGAGCGGCTTTCCGCTGAGGACCACAGCGCTCGCCGGGCCCAGCGTCGCTTCAATCTCGATGTCCTCGCCCTGGAAGTTAGAGAAAAGCACGAAGTCCCCCGCCTGGGCGAGCTCTCCACCGTTCACGCGCACCTGCCCACCCGTGACGAGGAGCGCGCTGTTGTGATCCTCCGCCAGGGCGAGAGGCGCCCTGCCGTGCGGATTCAGCCGCACGTCGAGTAGGGTGACCGGGCTGAAGGTGTCCGCCGGCCCTTTCGCGGCGCGGTAAGCGCCTGAGATCACCCGCACCGTTCCGCCGCCACCGCTCAGTTCGACGTTGGCGATCTTTTCCTTTGGAATGTCCTGGTAGCGCGGCGCGGCCATCTTGTCTTTGCGCGGAAGGTTGACCCAAATCTGGAGCATGTGCATCATGCCGCCCGCTTTCGCGAAGGAAGCCTCATGGTACTCACGATGCAGCAGTCCGCTGCCCGCCGTCATCCACTGAACATCGCCGGCGCGGATGATGCCCGCGTTGTCGCGGCTGTCGTGATGAGCGATGGCGCCCTCGTAGGCAATGCTCACTGTCTCCATCCCGCGATGCGGATGCGCCCCCACGCCGCGCCGGAGATCGTCCGTCGGCTCATACGCCTTCGGCGCATGGTAGTCCAGCAGGTAAAACGGGCTCATTCTTTCCTCGAAGGCATTCCCCGACGGAAAATAGTTCGAGACATGAAACCCGTTCCCCACCCAGTAAAAAGGCGTTCCCCGGAAAATGCCTTCCACGGGTCGGAAACTCCGACCCTTCGTTGATATCGTGCGTGCGCCGGTCTTGGTATTCATGATTTATTCCCTCGTCACATCATAACAGCGATTGAATGGCGAGGTTCCGTCGACGGTGACCGCAAAAAGACAGCGCCCTTCGGCTCGCGTGAGACGAAGGGCGCTGAACTGAAAACGTGTAAGTTGGTGCTAAACGAGCTCTTTGTCCTTCTCTTTCGCACGGGCGACGGCGGTTTCCACTTCAACGATCGCGTCCTTCGCGCCGGCCCATCCGCCGACCTCGATCACGCCGCCCTCCAGCTGCTTGTAGGTGGCGAAGAAGTGCTGAACCTCCTTCAGAAAGTTGGCCGGCACATCCTCAAGTTCGTGGTATTCGGAGAAAAGCGGATCAGAGTTCGGCACGGCCAGAACCTTGTAATCGTTGAACCCGTTGTCCTTCATCTTGAAAAGTCCAATCACGCGCGCCTCGATCAGGCAGCCGCTGAACGTGGCCTCGTTTACCATGACGAGAATGTCGAGCGGATCGTGGTCTTCCGCCAGCGTCTGCGGAATCAGGCCGTAGTCGCCCGGATAATGGCTCGACGCGAACAGATAACGGTCGAGCTTAAACATGCCGGTCGCCTTGTCGAGTTCGAACTTGTTCCTCCCGCCCTTGGGGATTTCGATGATCGCGTTCACGACGCGCGGGATGTCGCTTCCCGGCGGAACGTCCATGTATCGGTGTCTTTTCACAAATCTCCTTTCAACAAGAAAAATTTCCCGCGGAACCATCCGCCCCTTAGAACCACTTTAGCGGTTATCACCGCTCGACGGCAACCCGGCTTGTTTTCCCTCTCAAGGTACGAACGGATTCAACGGCAAAACGTAAAAGGGGTATTAGGGGAGGGAGAATCCCATGCGAGGATCCGTTGAGCGGCATCGATACCCATTTACGTACGTTTCCGGCATACCCGACTTCCGCAATAATCGCCGCCATAAGATCCTTTATCTCACGCTTCATGACCCGCAAACGCCGTTGAGCGGGGCCGGGGTTCGCAGCAACGCCTTCGTTCGGTATCTTTCGGAGCATTTCATCCTCGACCTCGTTCATATGGAGGGATCCGGACAGGCGCCGCTGCCAGACGACCGTGGAAAGGTCCATAGTCTCCCGTCAATCCGCCGGGTCACGGCGATCCCCTTCACCACGAGTGGTTATTTCCTTTTCAGCCGTTCCTTTTACATGGCGGCGCGCAACTACCTTTTGACGGAAAGCTATGATGCCGTTGTTTGCGATTACGGGCTTTGCGGCGCCTACGGCCTGAAGATCAAACATGAATTTAATCTTCCGGTCGTGTACAGTTCGCACAACGTCGAGTACCTCGGCTACCTTGACAAGGCCTTGCACGATGTTCGCCGCTTGCCGCTCGCGGGGTATGTTTACGCAGTCGAGAAGGCGATCGTGGAGCAGGCGGACCTCGTGGTCGCGATCACCGAAGACGAGAGCGCGCACTATCGCCGGTGGCGACCAGAGAAGCCGATGATTGTCATTCCCCAGGGAGTTGATGGGTCGCTTTTCAACACAAAGTATGC
>JBBRXR010000055.1:0-7790 GCA_038238485.1 Elusimicrobiota bacterium
CGCGTCGCGGCGCTGAACGGTCTTTTGGCGCTCTGGGCCGCCGATCCGGCCACGCATGCCGCCATCGAAGGCGCGAGCACGCGCATCGAGCGCCTCGCTTCCGACTCGAACGGGCGCGTGACGCCGCCGGCGCTCGCGCTCATCACCGCCATGAGTGCGGGGTTGACGCCGAGGGATCGCCAGAGCCGTCTCGATCCGATTATTTTCCAGGACCTGCGTTCCGATGACGCCCAGGTCCGCGCCGCCGCGCGCACCGCCATGATCGCGTCGGGCATGACCGAAATGGAGCGTCGTGTGGCGCTCGTGCCCGTGAGTCTGTCGACGAACCGGGCGGTCGCGGCCGACGCCATCGGCGCGCTCAAAGCGCTGGGTGACGCGAGCACCGACGCGACGTTCAAGACCCAGATCGTCGCGGACATCGCTTACGCCCGCAATTTCTACGTCGCCGGCCGCAGCGGGCGGCTCGTGAGTCGCGTCGTCCGCTCCTTCAGCGGAACGCGGGGCGCCGCGCCGGTCTCGCCCGCCGTTTCCATCCTGGCCAGCGCCGCCGCTTTCTCGTTCGCAGGGGCCGCGTTCTTCTTCGCCGTCGTTCTGCCGATCGCTTTCCTGCCCGCCACGGGCGTGGTCATCGCGGTCGTCGCCGCGCCCTTCCTGGTGATGCTGCCAGTGCTGGCGGGCGTGCTGTTCGGTTCGCAGGCCGTCCGCCTGATCAGCGCTCAGGCCTCCGACGGTCATCCGTTCGCCTGGCCGCGCGGCACGCTCATTGAAAATTTCGCCTCGCAGGGCGTCGACATCTCCACGCACCGGGAACTGGACTTCGCGGACCCGCAGTTTGAGAATTGGTCGACCGCCGAGATCAAGTCTGCCAACGCGGCCATCGCCCGCGGCGATCTCACTTTCGTGGTCGTGCCAAAGCTCAACCCGGCCAACCCGGTTCTCTTCGTCGACCGCGACCGCCTGGCCCTTCTGCCGCTGAGCGCGCAGACGGCCCTCTATCAGCACGAAGCGGCGCACCTGAGCGGTCACGGCGAGCTCGTCGCCGTCCTCGCGCAGAGCCTCGGTTTTGTGGGCATCGTGGTGGGTGTGATTCTCGGACGCTTCCGCCCGGCAACCTTGGTGGCGGCAACCGCGCCCACAGCGGCGCCCGTTCGCGCGGGCCTGCTGGATGCCGACGATCAGGCGCTGATCGACGCGCTGGTCCTCGCCTATCAGAATCCGAATGCCAGCAAGGCCGAACTCGGCCGCCTGATCGCGGAGCTCGGCGCTCCGACAAACAATTCACCGCTCGCCCTCGGCCTGCGCGAACTCACCTCGCGCGGAGATAACACGGGCCTGATGCAGGGCAACGTGTCCGAACTTCTGAACCGCCGCATCGACGAGGCGCTTCGCGCCGGCATGAACGCCAATGACGCCCACGACCTCCGCCTGCGCATCGGCGCCGACCTCTGGCAGCTCTTCATGCAGGAAGAACAGACCCGCCCGATGTTCGCCGGTTCGCTCGGCGCGCTGGCCGACGTCACGCGCGAAACGAAGGCGCCGACCATGATCTATCACTTCATCAAGAATGGCGACGCGGCCGCCCGGGCGGCCTACTCTGCCCGCCGCTTCCTGGAATCGGTGCAGGGGCAGTCGGTGAGAATCGGATTCGTGGTAGACTCGCAGGCCGCTTTCAATGCCGTGAGCGGCGCCCTGCGCACTGAAATCGAACAGGGCCTGGTCCACGTGGTGCTGCGCACTCCGGACATGACGCTTTCGGAGATCCAGAAGGTTTCGCTGCGTGACGGCCGTCTTACGCAGTTCATGCAGGAAGCGGACTACCGCCTGCTCGTGCCTCAGGGCCTGGGTCTGCCGGCCAACTTCTTTGACGTGCCCGCGAGCCAGGCTCAGCGGTACCGGATGTTCGCGCTCATCACCGAGGCCCTGAACAGCGTTGCCGTCGAGATCCAGGGACGCGATCTCAACAACATCGATCTGATGATCCGTCTCGTCGCGAGCCAGGCTTAACGCCGACCGTTTTCGTTTCGTGTTTCTCCGTCTCTGACCCTAACCCAGAGAGGTCTTACCATCGTGATGAAGCTTCGTCTTGGCGCCGTGCGCCCGGTTCACCGGGATCACGCCCGGCGCACCATGCGTCTTGTCGGCCGTCATATTGATCCGCGCAACCACATCGCCTCCAGCTTCACGGGCGATCCCCGCCTCCAGCACTGGGCTGTCATCTACGACAACGCCATCCGCGCGCTCGCGCATCTTCGCACGGGCCAGGTCGGCAAGGCCCGGCAGACCCTCGACTATTTCATTGATAACGCGGCGATCCGAAAGACGGGCTACGTCCTCCGCGACGGGAAGCGTTCACCCCGTCCGGGCTGGATCGTCAATATCATCGACGCCGCATCCGTCCGCCCCGGTGGCCGGGGCGTGGAGCTTGTCGCGCACACGGGCCCGAACGCCTACCTCGGCCTCGCCGCCGCGCACCTCTACGTTGAAACCAGGGCGATGCGTTACCTCCGTTTCGCGCGTGAGCGCTGGGAGCTGATCAAAGATCTTCAGAATGAAACGCCAGGCGATTCAAATTACGGCGGCGTGCGCATGGGCCCCCTCGCGGCGGGCAACAGCACGGCGCAACACCTCGAAGAAAACCGCGCCAACCCGACTTTTTACGAGTTCTACAACGGCGAGCACGCCGCCGACTTCCGCAGTTTCTCGCTGCTGATGGCGGCGGTCGACCCGGCCCTGCGGGAGCGGTACGAGAAGGCCGCGGAGCTCATCACGGCGTGGGACCGCGTGATCTGGGACCACTCCCGCTGCCTCTTCGCCATCGGCACCACCGAGAAACGCTATTTCGACGCCAACATCGGCCGATGGGTGGACGCGGGCGTGATCCCCATGTGGCCGCTCGACACGAACGCGCTGAAGATTTCCTCCTACGGCATCGACGGACTCGAAGCTTTCGGTCCCGGCACCGCCGAGGCATTAAGAAAGGCGATTGACGATAATTTCCTGGTGGAAGTGGGCATCGGCACGGGGTCGGTGGCGGGATACGATTTCGTCACGCATGAAGACCGCGCGCGGCTGATTTTTTATGAGGAGCGCGGACCGCGGGGCGTCACGAAGGTGAAAGTCGGACGGGGGCGCCAACCGCTGCTCTCGGATGAATGGTCCACGTGGGTGGCGTTCGCGGACCTCCGCCTGGCGGCGGACTATGAGAAGAAAGGGAACCGGCCCGCCGCGGAGAGAAGCTTGGCGGCCTATCGTTCCAACGCGCTGGTCAACGGGATGCGGACCGCGATCACCACGGAGAAGGGGGAGATGGCCTATCCCTATGCGCATCCGCTTCCCTACGCCCTGAACAAACCCGTGGGCTTCGGATGGAACACGCATCACAAACCGTTCGCCCTGATCGGGGCCTGCGCGCGCGTTCTCGGGCTGCTGCGCTTCGATCCCTTCCTGCCGCGCGGCGGCGCTTTCTCCACCACGATCAAACTGAAGGGTTAGGTTTTTGAGAGGCTGAACTGGAAGCGGGTGCCTTTGCCGGCGCTTGATTCGAACCAGATGCGGCCATCGTGACGCTCGACGATCTTTTTGCAGATCGACAGGCCGATGCCCGATCCGGGATAGCGGCCTTGCGGATGCAGCCGCTGGAAGATGAGAAAAATTCGGTCGGCGTATTCCGGTTCGATGCCGATACCGTTGTCCTGGACGGAAAAAATCCATTCCTTGGCCGTTTCCTCGGCCGACACCCACACTTCGGGCGAATCCGTGTGCCGGAACTTCAGCGCGTTTCCGATGAGGTTCTGAAAGACCTGGCGAAGCTGCGTCGGTTCCGCGAAAACCGTGGGAAGGCGGTCCCACGTGACCTTCGCGTGGCTGTCGCGAATCTGGTGGGCGAGGTCGTTGGCGACATCGGCCAGCACGCCGTTCGAATTCACTTCCACCCGGGTGATCGCGCGGTCTACGCGCGAATACGCGAGCAAACCCTGAATCAAATCGTGCATGCGCGTGGCGCCGTCGACGGCGAATGAGACGAACTTCTGCGCTTCCTCGGGAAGGCTGTTCGAGTACCGCCGCGTGAGGAGGTCCATGAAGGTGGTGACCTTGCGAAGCGGCTCCTGGAGGTCATGAGAGGCGACGTACGCGAATTGCTCGAGGTCGTGATTGCTCCG
The DNA here is from genome assembly GCA_038238485.1 of Elusimicrobiota bacterium. Taxonomy (GTDB): domain Bacteria; phylum Elusimicrobiota; class Elusimicrobia; order F11; family F11; genus JBBRXR01. Next base: position 4,161 of record JBBRXR010000055.1, read on the forward strand.
CTCGAGCGCCACCTGTTTTTCTTCCAGCGACAGTACCGTGCCGCGCTCGCGCTCGAGCAGATTTGCATTCGCGATCTGGCTCATTTTTAAATCATGCATGTCCGTGGCGGTCAATAGCCAACCGGGGCGGCCGTCGCGCCCGTCGTGCACCTCGGCGCGGAGGAGGTGCCAGCGATACTCGCCGTCGCGGCCGAGGATGCGGCATTCCATGCTGAAATCGGCGCGCCCGTCCGGAGCCTGGAGTCGCGCCTGGAGTTCCGAGAAATCCTCCGGGGAGAAGGGCGTTTTCCAGCCTTGTCCGGCGCATTCGGCTTCCGACAACCCGGTTGAGTCAAACCACGTTCGGTTGAGGAGTTCAGCGGCGCCCTCCACCGAGAAAACGCCGACGATATGCGGGATCGCATCGAGGAGCGTTTGGTAGCGGCGCGCATTCTCGATCTCGAGGCGCGATACCTGGTCTTCGAAGCGGATGCGTTCAAATTCGCGCATGGCCTCGGTCTGTCGCTCAATTTTTTTTGCCTTGCGATAGAGGTCGGCGAACACGGCCACCTTGCTCGAGAGCACGCGCGGGTCGAACGGCTTGAAAATATAATCCACCGCGCCGGCCTCGTAGCCCTCATAAACGTGGCCGATGTCCTTGTTGATGGCGGTGACGAAGATGATCGGAATGGAGCTGGCCGAATCGATCTGGCGGATGCGGCGCGCCGTCTCGAATCCGTCCATGCCCGGCATCTGCACGTCGAGGAGGATGGCGGCGTAGTCGCGCTCGCGAACGCGGAGAATGGCCTCGCGGCCCGATGACGCGGTGACAAGGTTGTAGCGCGGTCCTTTGAGGACCGCTTCGAGCGTGATCAGGCCGTCCGGCCGGTCGTCGACGAGCAGCAGGTCGACGACGTCGGAGGGCGGCTCTTTATCCACCAGCCGCGGGGGCGGCGCCGATTCGGCTGTTTTTTTCCCGAGGTCCAGCACGGTGGCGTTCTTAGGCGACGGGTTCCGCGATCGGCTTCATCCACGCGTAGATCATGGCCAGAAGTTTGTCGGGGTCCACCGGCTTGGTGATGTAGTCGGAGGCGCCGGCCTTCAGGCACTTCTCTCGATCGCCCTGCATGGCCTTGGCGGTCAGCGAGATGATCGGAAGGCTGGCGAACGCCGGTTTCTGGCGGATGCTCTGCGTGGCTTCCAGGCCGTCCATCTCGGGCATCATGATGTCCATGAGCACGATGTCGGCGTCCTGGTTCTGGTCGAGCAGGCGGAGGCCCTCATGGCCGTTCTCGGCCTGCAGGACCGTCATGCCGCGCGCTTCGAGAACGCTGCGCAGCGCGAAGATGTTGCGCGTGTCATCGTCGACGATGATGACCTTGCGGCCCGCGAAGTTCGCGTCCATCGGCAGCGGTGGCGTGAACTCGGCAGTCTCGCGGACGGGCCGGGTGTCGGTCTCCGGTCCGGCGTAATTCTTCGGCAGGATGAGCGTGAACGAGCTGCCGAAGCCGGGGCGGCTCTCGACTTCGATCACGCCGCCCAGAAGACGCGCGATTTCGCGGCTGATGGTCAGTCCCAGACCCGTTCCGCCATAACGGCGGCTCGTGGTTCCGTCGGCCTGCTGGAAGGCTTCGAAGATCATCTTCTGCTTGTCGTGCGGGATGCCGATGCCCGTGTCGCGCACCGTGAAGGTGACGACGTCCTGGCCCTGCGCGGTCAGTTCACGAACGAACGCATGCGTCGGGTCGCCGGCGCCGATGGAGAGTTCCACTTTGCCCTTCTCGGTGAACTTGAACGCGTTCGAGAGCAGGTTCTTGAGAATCTGCTGGAGGCGGTTTGAGTCGGAGAACATCGCCATCGGGACGGCGGAGTTCGCGGTAATCTCGAACTGCAGCCCCTTGCTTTCGGCCACGGGCCGGAAGCTCCGGTCGAGCGATTCGCGGATCTCCGCGACCTTGATGTTGGTCGGCTCGATGGGCATCTTGCCGGCTTCCACCTTCGACAGGTCGAGGATTTCGTTGATGAGCGCCAGGAGTTCGCAGCCGGCGGAGTACACCGTCGAGGCGTATTTGACCTGGTCGTTCGACAGGTTCTTGTCCTTGTTCTCGGAGAGAAGCTTCGAGAGGATGAGAAGGCTGTTGAGCGGCGTGCGGAGCTCGTGCGACATGTTCGCGAGGAACTCGGACTTGTATTTCGAGATGAGCGACAGCTGCTCGGCTTTTTCCTCGAGCGACTGCGACGCGAGCTCGACTTCCTGGTTCTTGACCTCGAGGAGCTTGGCCTTCTCTTCGAGTTCCTTCGCCTGCGCTTCGAGTTCGGCGTTGGACTTCTTGAGTTCGGCGAGCAGCTCTTCCGTTCTCATGTTCGACGCGATCATGTTCAGGATGACGCCGATGGAGTCCATGAGCTGGTCGAGGAACTGGAGGTAGTTCTCCGTGAACGGCTCGAAGGCGGCCAGTTCGATGACGGCCTTGAGCTCGCCTTCGAAGATGATCGGCAGCACGACGATGTTGCGCGGCGTGGCTTCGCCGAGGCTCGAGCCGATGCGGATGTAATCAGCCGGCGGCTGCGTGAGGAGGATGCGCTTCTTCTCGAAAGCGCACTGCCCGACCAGCCCTTCCTTCAGCCTGTAGCGGTTGGAAACGCTCTTGCGCTCGTTGAACGCGTACGACGCGATCAGGTTGAGCACCGACTCGTCGCCTTCGTTCTCCATAATGAAGAAGGTGCCGTGGCGGGCCTCGATGAGGGGCGAGAGTTCCGACATGATCAACTGCGCCAGCGAAGCGATGTTGCGCTGGCCCTGCATCATCTCGGTGAACTGGGCGAGGTTCGTCTTCAACCAGTCCTGCTCCTGGTTCTTGCTGGTCGTGTCCTTGAGGTTCGAAATCATTTGGTTGATGTTGTCTTTGAGCGCGGCCACTTCGCCCTGCGCCTGCACCGCGATGGACCGGGTCAGATCGCCCTTCGTCACGGCGGTGGACACTTCGGCGATCGCGCGCACCTGGCTGGTCAGGTTGCCGGCCAACTGATTCACGTTGTCGGTCAAGTCCTTCCAGATACCCGACGCGCCCGGCACTTTCGCCTGGCCGCCCAGCTTTCCTTCAATACCCACTTCGCGGGCCACCGACGTCACCTGGTCGGCGAAGGTGCGGAGCGTGTCGGTCATGGAGTTGATGGTTTCGGCGAGCGCGGCCACTTCGCCGCGGGCTTCGAGCACGAACTTCTGGTTCAGGTCGCCGTTGGCGACGGCCGTCACGACTTTGATGATGCCGCGCACCTGCTTGGTGAGGTTGCCGGCCATGAAATTCACGTTGTCGGTCAGGTCCTTCCAGATACCCGACGCGCCGGGCACGTTCGCCTGGCCGCCGAGCACGCCTTCGTAACCCACTTCACGGGCCACCGTGGTCACCTGGTCAGCGAAGGTGCGGAGCGTGTCGATCATGCCGTTGATGGTGTCGGCGAGGGCCGCGACTTCTCCCTTGGCTTCGAGCACGAACTTCTGGTTGAGGTCGCCGTTGGCGACGGCGGTCAAGACCTTCACGATGCCGCGCACCTGTTTGGTCAGGTTGCCGGCCATGAAGTTCACGTTGTCGGTGAGGTCCTTCCAGGTTCCGGAGGCGCCGGGAACCTTCGCTTGTCCGCCCAGCTTCC
>JBBRXR010000056.1:0-7725 GCA_038238485.1 Elusimicrobiota bacterium
GGCGTCGGCTTCGACGGCACGGGACCGGCGGGAGGCGCGATGGCCGCGGCCCCGGGCTCCGGAGGCGCCGCGCCGCCGGTCGACTGGATTTGAGGCTCCTGCCCGGCGGCGACCGGAGCGCCTTCGGGAAGCGCGGCTGTCGCGGCCGGCGCCTGCTCGGACGCCTGCTGCGCCGCCGCGTCCGCCAGCCATTTCGCGAACTCCTCGTTGGTCTCGACGAAGTCCGATATCTGCGGCATTCCGTGTTCATCCTTGTCGATCGTGAGGTGGAAGGTTCGGCCATGACGCCCGGTCTTGATGCGCACGCGGTCATAATCGGCGAACATCGTGTAGAAACCCTGGCCGAAGAGTCCGGCGGCGCCGGTGCCGCCCTTGTCGCTCACCTCGAGGACCAGAAGCGGGCCGAGTATAGTGGAGAGGTCCATGCCGCCCTCGTCGGAAACGCGGCGGACCCATTCATGCGCTTCCGGGCGCAGAAAACTTTCCACGCGCACCGGCGTGTCCGGGCTTGCATCGCGCGCGTTCTGCACCAGCTCGCGCGCCGCGACATTTTCGGACTTGTCCTGGCCCAGGATCGCCGATTGGATCGCGGCCTCCTGGCTTTCGGGCCTGAGCGGCGCGTGCCCCGCGATCAGCGCTTCGAAGCTGTGGATGTTGGACACCGTTTCCAGGCCCGATCGCGGGCCACCGCGCGCGATCTCGGCATCGGAGGCCCGCAGCGCCTGGTGGGTCAGGTTCACGCGTGCCAGCGAGACAGGCGACTCCAGCCGGTCGACCACGTCGTCGGGCGAGTAGCCGACGCGGACGTCCGAGCCTTCCTGAAGGAGCTCGGCGACTTCGCCGCGGAGATAGCGCACGTAGAGAAGCAGGCGGGTGTCGGCCGACTGATCGTCACGCACGGGGTCGCGCTGGGCCAGCAGGCCCTGCGCTTCGGGCGTCTCCAGCGCCTCGAGGAGCGCGCGGGCGCCCCCCTGCCGCTCGGCCATGGTGTCGTAGAGGTCAATCCACCGTCGGAAGAATTCCATCGCCTCGCCATTATTGAGGCCCGGCGCGACGTGCTCCGCCACGGCCATGAACCGGCGGACCGTGCCGGGGTCGCGGCGGCGCGCGAAACCGGCGAGGAGTTCAACGAGCTCTGGCGTGAGTTCGTCGAGCATGGCCGATGGCGCCATCGACAGGACGAGAAGCGATTTCTCGTCGAGCGGCCATCCCGGGTCACGCTCATAGTAAAGGCGGTTGAGGAGCTGCTCGCGCAGGAACGGATACTCGGACAGGAAGCTCGCGTTCGCCGCCAGGAACGCCGGCAGGCGGCTCTCGAGCGACGTCGCTTCGATCGTTCCGAGCGCGGGCGGGCCGCGTTCGACCGTCGCGCCGTCGACCTTGTCCCAGGGCAGGAGAACGAAATCGATTTTGAGGGACGTCGAGGAGCGCGCGAAGAAGCGGATGCCGTCGGCGTCGGCGGAAAGGTACATCGGCCTCACGTGGTCTTCGAGCGGCAGGCGGCGCAGTTGAAGATCGAGGCTGCCCTCTTCTCCCGTCAGTTCGCCGACCTGAATTTCTCCGTCGATAAGAAGAACGAGCCGTTCACCGAACGAGGCGATCTGCATGAGATGGGTGTCCACCGGAACGTGAACGCTTCTCACGACGCCGTCGCGCCCCACGGCATGCAACCCCCATTCCTCGTTGCCGTGAACATCGCTCACGAGAAGATGGTTGTCCGTGACCGTGAAACCGCGAAGAACGACACCGCTCATATCCTGCGCGACCCGAGGCTGGTCGACGTTCGTACTGAAGGCCTGCACGGTCGACATGCCGTAAAAGCCAGTCGCGAGCCAGATCTGATCGTTCCAGAACGCCACGTCCATGAGCGTCGTGCCGGGCGCGACGGGAAGCGGCCGCAGGACATGGCCGTCCAGAACGAATGCGGGGCTCTCATCGAGGTCGAGCGAGAGGAAGATCTTTCCGCCGGCCGACGTCAGCCGCGGACCGGCGTCGAGCGGAAAGCGCTGGATCGTCTCGTTGTCGCCGGGCGCGCGCTCGCGACGGAGCGACCATCCGGCTTCGTCTTTCTCCAGCCAGGCGACCTTCCCGTCGGCCACCACGAGGCTTTCGACGTGACCGGCGTAACGCACGTTCGTGGATTGCCCGTTGCTGATCATGGCGAGTTGCTCTCCCTCGAGGGCCGGCATCACGGTGTAGTGAGCGTCGCGCACCGCGACCGCGGCGGAGGTGGGCATTTCGTTGCCAAGCGTCGCGACCGTTGTCCCGCGCAGGCCCTTGTCAGCGGTGCGATCCAGCCGGAACCGCTCGACCTCACCGGCGCCGTTCTTGGCAATGACGAAGAGTTGCTTGTCAGTCGGATCGAAAGAGAAGTCGGAGTGGCGCCCAGCGAGGTCCAGCGGCTGGCCGTCGTACTTCAGGTCCGCCCCCGTGCCGACGACACGGCCGCCATAGATGATTTCGTCGCCGCCGGAACTGCGCACGGCGAGATAGAGCCGGCCTTTGTGGGCGGCGGCCGCGAGCGGACGGCCCTGGGGAACCTGCACGTGCACGCCCTCGTCTTCGCCCAGACGGAAGAGGCCCTGCGGCGCTCCGGCTTCCGTTTTGGAATCCGCGATCACGTAGGCCGCATCATCAATGGTGAATGACAGCACGTTCGGCGACGGCAGCTCGCCCACCAGGTAAGCGCCGCTGCGCACCACCTCGCCATCGCGCACGCGCGCCATCACGAGGTCGCCGTTGTCTTCCAGCGCCGCATACGTTTCTCCCGCCGTGTGATGGACGCTGATGATCTCGCGATTTCCGAGGGCGAGGTCGTGGGCGCGCGCGCCGCTTCCGTCGATCATCACGGCGCCCCCCGATCCGACGGCCATCAGACCCGTGTTGCCGGGCACCAGGTACGGATCGCCCGGCGGGCTTACCCGATCCATGAGCGGCGTGAGACGGCCGTCCGCGTTGAGTTCGTCAACCGTGCGCAGCGCCCCTTCGGCCGCGGCGGAAATCACCAGCCGTCCGTTCCAGACGGCAAGATCGAAATAGTCGGCGTTCCGCGCGAGCGGCAGCGGCCGCATCACGATGTCGTCGTCGGAGATGACCGCGAGGCTCCAGCGGCCCGGCGCCTCATGGACCAGCGCGTAGCGCCGGCCATCAAGCTCCACCGAACGCGTGTCAGGCGCGTGGCGGCCGTAGACGCCGGCAAGCACGAGATGATCGGTGCCCGACCGTTCTTCGGTCTCCGACGCGCGGACGGCCGGACGGAAGCTCATCCGCCAGGAGCGGCCCGCGTGCTCGGCGACAAAGAAAACTTCTCCCCCCACGGTCTCGAGGTTGGTCGGACTCACGGCGTCGCCCGTGTCGATGGGCTCCGTTTCCAGCCGCGTCCCGTCGGCCGACAGCCAGGCGCGAAAAAGGCGGGGAGCGGCGGCCCGGTTCGACATCGCGACGATCAGATCGTCGCCGGCGGCCGTCATCTCGAGGAGCGTGTCCGCCGGGTCGGGAAGCGTGACACGCTCGAGCGAGCGCCCGACGCGCCGGAAGAGCGCGCCGCTGTCGTTCAGGGCGAGCGTTGTTCGCGGACCGACGAGCACGCGCGAAATCGACGTGGCCTGCGTTTCAAGCGCGTCGCTCAGATCAATGCGACCGTCGCGGATTTCCGCCAGGAGCGACGGACGGCCGGGCTGGGTCAGACGCACGAAGAGGCGATCGCCCTCCTTGACCATTTCCTGCGCCACCAACCCGGTGGGAAGAACGAGCGGAGTCGGGTCCGCGGTCTGACCGCTGCGATAACGGTGAACCTCGGTGCCGGTGATCACGAGGAGTTCGTTTCGCCCCGCCAACAGGTTCGCCGAGCGGCCCTGCGTGGCGATCACGTCAATCGGGTCGAGGCCGAAGTCGTCATTGAAACGGTACAACCGCGCCTGCTGGCTTTCCCGGTGGTGAACCAGAAAGTATCGCCGACCGCCCTGGACGACCATGTCGATCGGATCGGTGCGGCGCGCGCGCGGAAACGGGACGCCGCTGATCTCGTCGCGGGAAACGGTGTAGAGCTGCAGGTCGCCGTCGGGGCCGGAGCCGACGAACATCAGCTCGCCCTCCGCATCGAAGGTCGGCCTCATCTGCTTGATGTCGTTGAATTCGCGCCAGGCGCGCACCGGCGTACCGCCCGCGGGCGTTTTCAATTCGTCGGCCGCGAACACCTCGGTGTCGCCAACCGTCGTGACGACATCGGCATAGACGCGGCCTTCAATGGCGAAGATGTCCGACACCGTGCGCGCGTCGGGCAGCTCGACCGTCTCGATGGCGCCGAAGGTCATGGTCGACGCGTCGTAGGGAACGCGATAGAAGATCGCGCGGTCCTCGGCGTCGACGTCCCGCAGGTAAACGCGATGGTCGTCGGCCACGATGTCCCACGCGCCCGCAGGAAGATCGGCGAAGCCGGCGTGACCCGCCAGGGAGATCACCAGCTTGCGTGCCGTCGTGAAATCCAGCGTGCCCAGAATGAGCGGGCCGCGCGCCGTGAGGCGGGCGTTCGCGAGCCCCGCGTCCACGTCGGGCAGGGTCGGCAGGGATAGATCAATGTCGACGTGCCCCTGTCCCAGCCCGCGAAAACGGCGGATCATCATCTTCGTCGCCGACGTCTTCCGCGCGCCCATCAGCGCGCCATCGGCCACGCTCCAGTTTTCATCGCCGATCGCGCGCACGCCGGTACGCCAGGCGCCGTCCTCATAAACGTCGATGTCGCCGCCGGTCTCGGGGGCCGCGCAAATCTTTCCATCGAACACGAACAGATGCGGGACGTTGACCCACCCTGGGTCGGCGAGACGCGTGCGCTGCGGGTTCTGGACATCAACGGAAAAAAACTGGATGCGGCTTCCGGCCGCGTCGCCGCCGCGGTCCGCGACAAAATACAGATGGCCATCCAGGTACGCGAGCTCGCGGATCGCCCAACCTTCGGGAACGTCCACCAGCTTGCGCGGCTGAGAGCCGAGCGTGGCGACGAAGATTCCGGCGCGGCTGATGTCCTCCAGGAAGTAGATGTTGTTCCCGTCGGAGATGGATCCGTGCGCGATCAGACCGCTCCATCGCGCGAGCGGCTGCGCGGCGTTCGGGTCGCCCGCGCGCGGGCGGCGCGTCACAGCGGACACGAGCGCGCGAATCCAGTCAATGGTCTGGGGGCGGCCCGACAGTGCCCCGATGAAACCCGCCAGCCGGGCGACGAAGGCGTCCACCGCCACGGCGTTGCCGCGGCCCAGCGCCATGCCGATCGCGGATCGCTGGCCGGCGCTCAAAACGGAAAGCGCGGGATGATCGGGCAGCGCGGCGCGGCCAGGCGTGTCGACGCGCGCGACGGCGTCCTCACTCGGACGGAAACTGCGGCGCACAGCCGCGCCGCGATACTCATAGGTGGTTTCACCGCGGCGCTCCCAGAGCTCGGCGGGCGCCGGGTTGACTTCGTGCGGAAGGAAATGACGGCGACTGAGGAACACCATCCCGTTGTAGTCGAAGGAAACGGTCTGCCGATCGGCGAAGTCGACGAGATAGAAGCGGTCGCGGCCGCGGATCGCGTCGAAGCGCGCGTTCTCCGGGCCGAAATTTTCGAGCGGCGCGACGCCCGGCACCGTTTCCGGCGTGAAGTCCGGCATGAGCGCGGGATGCAGGAAGTGCCACGCGTGGCCTCGGCGCGCCAGATCGTAAAAGCCGGGTTTGTTCGATGGAACGATCACGTCGCCGCGCGCGCGCAGCTCGTCGAGCCAGGGCGCCAGCTCGGTCGCGGCCGCTTCGACGACGTTCGCCGAAGCGACTTCCTTCATGCGCAGGAGGACCAGCGCGAAGGCGTTGAGCATCTGGAACTTCTTGTCGACCGACGCGCGGCCGTTGACGATGGCGCGCACGATGTTCTTGGCGCCGACGTCGGAACCGCCGTTAAGTCCCAGCTCGAACCGGTCCCACGATTCGGTCACCCAGGCGGCCGGTGGCAGCTCGATCTCGAACGTGTCCGGCAGGTTCCGGCCCTGCTCGCCCTCGAGCGTCATCACGGTGCGGCCACCCTTGGTCACGCGGATCGCGGACGGACGGATCACCTCGGCTCGCCCCGGGCGCGCCTCGAAGTAAACGGCGAACTCTCCCGGCTTCTGGCCCGGCTTGGTGGGCGAGCGCGGGACGAAGAACCTTTCGAGAAGGATGTCGTCGGCGATGCCGGTGCCGTGGTCAATGATCGAGAAACCGTTTTCGTGGATCTCCACCTCCACGCGCGCGGACGGATAGGAAAAGCCGGAAACGCGACGGCCATTGGTGGCGCGGGTGAGACCGCCAACGGGATTGATCACGCGCTCCTCGCCCCCGCGGCGGAGGACGATGGGCAGGTTCCGGTTGCCCGCGAACGCCGTGGCGAGCGCGGCCTCCATGTCGTCAAGGAAGCGCGCGCGCTCGGCCGCGTTTCCGTCGAGCACGACGTCGACGCGCGTGCCGTCGGGAACCGACGTCGCGTCCGCTGGACGGCCCCATGTCACCTCAAAATCGCCCTCATGACGGAAGCTGATGCGCCGCGCGGGGCCGCCCGTCACGCGCGTGGTGACATGGACGCGGCTCGCGGGACCCGGGAATTGTTTGAGGGAAGCGAGGATGGTCCGGAAGCCGTTGCCGAAGCGACCGATGGCGTCGGCGCCGCGCGCCTGCAGCACGGCGTCGATGCCATTGGCCACGGCCTCGATGGCGCCCTGGTGCTCGGAGCCGCCCTGGTTGAAGATGGAGGTGTCCACTCGCAGCGACGCTTTCCACCGGCGCGCCGCGGCGAGGAAGGTGCGCGGGTTGTCAAGGAAGGCGCCGTAGCGCGGCGCAAAATCCTCGCGCGCCAGACCGCGGCCCGCCTCCGCGCGGGGCGGCAGTTCACGGATGCGGCTCGACTGGAACGCCACGACGGAGAGCGGCATCCACAGGTCGCCCGCGTCGGGAATCGCCAGCGGGCTGTCGGGAAAAAGCCGGATGAACGCGGCGTGGCCGCCGAGATGGGCGACGACGAAGCCCACCGCCGCGCCCGCGAGCGCCGAGAACCAGGCGGTGACGCCCGCGCCGAGATAAATCGAGACGCCGCCGGCGAGCAGCGCGCCGCCCGCCACGCCGACCACGGTGAACACGCGCAGCGCCTGGACGCCCGCGAGGCGCTGAACGACGGCAACGGGATCGTTCACGCCGTGTCGCGCCACGAATTCGCGAAGCGCCGTCTCTGAGCGCGGCAGAAGCAGACGGAAGGTTTGCGGGAGTTCACGGACGGCCCGACCCAGGGCCTTGAACCGGCCCATGCGGACAGTTTCGTTCATCCCGGCGAAGCGTCCAGCCTCGTCGAAGCGGGCCTCCGCCACGATGCCTTCGGCGAATTTAATCTCGGCGCGGCCGCCGCGAATGGAAACGGCAGCGACCGGGCGACCGAGGAGCGCCTCCGCCCGTTTGAGGAGCGCGCGGCGCGGCAACGATCCCGCGGCGAGGAACAGCGTTCGCAGCGTCGCGGTGACGCGCACGAGGAGCGCCTTGCCCGGCGTCCACACCGGCGGCGCGAGGAAGAGACGTTCGCCCTGGCCGAGGCGCTCGAGCGGGGATTTCTCCTGGGAGAAAACGGTGAGGTAAGCCGAGCCATTGCGTTCCACCTCAGCCACGCGCGGAACGAACGTGACCACGGAACAGCCGGCCCGCCGGAGTGACGCGTCCACTTCGTCGGCATGGAAGCCGCCC
>JBBRXR010000057.1:0-7719 GCA_038238485.1 Elusimicrobiota bacterium
CGGGCTGGGCGAAAGCCAGTGTCACCAGTGTGATCGGCGTCTGCGCGGTATAGAAATTGAACTGCGGGTCGCCATCACGCGCCCCGGTCGCGAGCGAAAACACCGCGCGCAATGTGTGCCGCCCCGCTCCCTTGATGATGAGAGCGTGAGAGCTTCCGTCGGTGGCCACCGGCACGGCCGCGCCGTCGAGACGCACTTCCTTCAAACCGGCCGACACCGGCAGGAACGGAAGGCGGACCCATTTATTGGAGGCGAGGACCGCGATGTCGAAGATTGCGGTGATTTCCGTGGTACGGGCATGAACCGTGCCGCTGTATTCGGCGCGGTTGATCGTCGCGTCGATGGGAGGAAGGTCGGGGTCCGGATGCGGTGTCTGGGCTTTGGTCCAGAGCTTGATGAACTCATCGAAGGCAAGAACAACGTGATCGGGCCGCGATGAATCGTCGGCGCGAACGGGAGAGGCGGCAAGCGAGAACAGGGCGAGAAGGGTGGCAAGCAGGCGTTTCATAACGAACCTCCGGTCAGCAATTGGCGAACGGGGGTCGGATTCCGACGGAGACGGATGGTTGCGGCGGGGGCAGACCGCCAATTCGGGCGGTTTTCTCGACGGTAAAGGAAAAGGGGACTTAGGCGGGCTGAAGCGAGCGACCGGTCATTAAACGACGACGATTGCTGTTGCGGCGGCCGGGTTGGCGGCCCTCGACCAGACGACGGCGTGATTCCGCGGCGGTTTGCGCGAGACGATCGAGATGAAAGGTCGGAGAGAGGTCAAATTCCTGCTTGCAGCGAGGCGAACAGAAGTAATAAATCCGTCGCCCGGAATAGCTGATGCACGGCGCCTTCGCCGACAAAACATCCATTTCACAAACCGGATCAATCACGATCCGCCGCCGCTGAACCCGCATTTGATAAGCCCTCCAACGTTCTGGCACGCCTCGGTGCCTAGAGGTTAATACGGGGTGACGCCGAGGGCGTTCGGAAAAGGTTTGTTTTGAATGAATTTGAACAAACCGGCCGATTGGGGACGCGTGCTATGATCCTCGCGATGCCCGCCTTGTCTCCCTTCAAGCCGTCAAAAGCCGACCTTCTCGCCGCGCGCGACAAGACGGTTCCGGACATTCTTGCAACGGGACTCTCTGTGGTTTTTGTCGGCATCAACCCAGGCCTCTATACGGCGGCCATCGGCCATCACTTCGGACGCCCGGGCAATCGCTTCTGGCCGGCGCTCCACGCTGGCGGTTTCACACCACGCCTGCTCACCCCGTTCGAAGAAAACGATTTGTTGACGCTGAAGCTCGGTATCACAAACGTGGTCCCACGCGCCACCGCCACCGCTGAGGAAATAACCCTCGATGAATTTTCCGCCGGCGGACGCTTGCTCGATAAAAAGATCCGCAAGTTTCGCCCGCGAACGATGGCGGTCCTCGGCATCGGCGCCTATCGCGCCGCGTTCGGTCAGCCGAAGGCGGCGCTTGGCCTGCAGGAAGAATCGATTGGCGACACGGCGATCTGGGTGCTCCCCAACCCGAGCGGGCTCAACGCGCATTTCAGCGCTGCCGATTTCGGTTCACTCTTCGCCGAACTGCGGCGATGGATCCAGGGGCATTGATGAAAAGAATCGCTGCCGTCGCCTTGTCGCTTCTGCTCAGTGGCTGTATTGAGATCGTTTCGCTTCCCGCCCGAAAGGGCGACGTCTCGCCCGAAGTCTCGAACGTCCTTCTGCGCCTCATTGACGATCAGGAGAAGGGCGTGGTGACGTCGGTCGATTACAACGCGACATCGCTCGGCATCATCTCTACTCTTCCCACGCCGTCCGGGCTTCGCCTGCGGCTGCGTTATCAGGAGCTCGGCATCTCTCTGGTCGAAGCGCTCAAACTCACGCGCGACCTTGATCTTCTCGCGCGCCTCCTCGAACTCGCCAAATGGTCGCAGGGGCGTCGCGTGCGCTCCGAGGCGCTTGTCACCGTCGCCGCGTTCTCCGACCCGGCGGACGTGTCGCATTTCGAACAGGCACTCACCGACCAGGATGTTGGCATCCGCTTCGCCGCGGTCGAGGCGCTTCAGAAATGGGGCCGCGATGAGTCGCTCCCGCTGCTTCGCAAAGCCGCCGCCGATCCGTGGTCGCCGCTCATCCGGGTCTTCGCCGCGCAGGCAGAGCTATCGCTCGGCGACCAGGGCGGCCTCGCCGTTCTTTATTCATCTCTCGAAGATCGCAGCTGGATCGTCCGCGCGCTCGCCGCGCGTTATCTCGGCGACTACGCGGAACCCGACGATTACACGAAACTCCTCAAGGTCGTCGACCAGGAATCGCGTAACGACTTCGTGTCGGCCGAAGCGGCCATCGCGACGCTGAAGCTCCTTGCCAAGAAATCGGACAAGCCCGTCCCGGCGCCCACCCGCAACGCGAAGGACCCGGCGGCCGGTCGCTACAACGTCGCGACCGACGACGTCGTCGAAATGGAACCACTGGTCATCCGGCCTCCGCGCCTCAACATTCCGGAATCCGTTCGCGTCGCGCAGTCGGTGAACAACCGGCTCATTCAACTCATCCAGACGCGCATCAACGCCGAGCCCGACCCGACGCTCCAGAACGACTCCAACCTACAGGATCTGAACCGCATGGTGACGCCTGAGGGCTTCGCGCTCCAGATCCGGTATTCGCAGCTGACCGTCGCCGTTGCGGAAGGCCTGGCGGGAACGACGGACCCGCTCCTGCGAGCGCAACTCACGCATCTCACGGAAGCCGATCGCAACGCGCTCACCCGCTCCACCGCGATGCTCTCGCTCGCCTACGCGCGCAACCGCGAGGACGTCCCGATTATCACGCGCGCTTTCCGCGACCCGTCAGCGATCGTTCGTTTCGCGGCGATGGAGGCGACGGAAGCGGGTCGCTTCAAAGAACTGGTGCCGGACCTGCTGGGGACGGCCTCGTCGGACGACGTGCCGGTCTTCCGCGTCTACGCGATCCAGGCGCTGCTGGAGTTCGGTGATGCGTCCGCGCGCGACCTTCTGCTCTCGCACCTGGACGATCAGGATTGGCCGGCGCGCGCCATGGCCTATTGGCTACTCGGTCGTTACGGGGAAACGGATGACCAGACGCGGGTGACGAGTCAATTCGGGCGGGAAAACAATTCGTTCGTGCTGGCCGAGCTGGCGCTCGCGAGCCAAAGGCTGGCTCCGCACAAGTAACTCTCTGAACTCTCTTGCCCCCGCCCCGTAAGGTCGATACTCCGAGGGGCCTCAGGCCGCCGGAGAATTCAGGAGGTTCCTTATTATGAAGAGACTGTTACCGTTGGCCGTTGTCGTTCTCGGGCTCGGCTTCTCAGCCTGCAAACCCAAAACGCTGAGCCAGAAAATCCAAGACAAATCCGAAGACGCCGCTCATGAAGTGAAACAGGGCGTCAATCGCGCCGCCGAAAACGCCAACGACGCGGTGAAGTAAATCCTAGTGCCGATGACGGCGCTCAGATCCCCGTTGTTTCCCGCTGGGGGCTGGGCGCCGGTCCTCGAGCAACTGGAAATCAATCTGACCTTTTAGCGCGTTCGCGCCCACGAGCTTCACCTTCACGGGCGTTCCCATTCGGTACGCCGTTCCCGTCCGCTTGCCCACGAGAGTGAGCCGCTCTTCCTGGAAGATATAGTAGTCGTTGAGGTCCGCCACGCGGACCAGTCCTTCAACGAACACTTCGTTCAACTGGACGAAAAATCCAAACGCCGCCACGCCGCTTACCACGCCGGTGAATTCCTCGCCGACACGGTGCTCCATGAAACGGACTTTCTGCACGCTCACAAATTCACGCTCCGCGTCCACGGCCACGCGCTCCTGGTGGGAGCACTCGCGCGCAATCGGCGGCAGCTGCGACGCCCAGTAATTCTGCCGTTCCAACGTCAATTGGTTTCGGATGCGTTCGCGCAGAAGGCGATGGACCATGAGGTCGGGGTAACGGCGAATCGGCGAAGTGAAATGGGTGTAGCACGTGCTGCCGAGGCCGAAGTGACCGGCGTTGAGCTCGGAGTACACGGCCTGCTTCAAACTGCGCAGCGTCATCGTCTGCACGATGCTCTGCACGGGCTTTCCTTCCACCGACTTGAGAAGTTTCTGGAAAACCGACGGCTTGCCCGACGACATTCCCTGGGGGACCGGAACGCCGACGGCGGTGAGCGTCTTCTGAAGCTTTTCCATTTTCACCAGGTCGGGCTTTTCATGCACGCGGTAGATGAACGGAAAATTGCGCATGTGCGTGGCGACCGTCTCGTTGGCGAGGATCATGAAGTCCTCGATCAGGCGGTGCGCCTCGAGACGCGCGCGCTTCTTGATGTCGATCGGGCGCCCGGTCTTGTCGGTGATGATGTACGGCTCGGGAAAATCGAAGTCGAGCGCGCCGCGTCCGATGCGCAGGCCGCGGATGATCCGGGCGACGCGGCAGAACTCCTGCACGTCCGCGATGATGGCCGGATCGAGGTCGGCGGGCCGGTCGCCGTCGATGATGCTCTGCACTTCCTCGTAGGTGAAGCGCTTGGCGCTGCGGATCACGCTTTCAAAAACGCGATGGTCGGCGAGCGTGCCGTCGGCGCGAAGGTCCATTTCACAGGTAAGCGTGAGGCGCGGCAGGTTCGGGCGCAGGCTGCAAAGGTTGTCGGAAAGCGAGAACGGAAGCATGGGGAGCACGCTGCCTGTGAGGTACACGCTCGTGCCGCGGTGAAGCGCTTCCTTGTCGAGCGCGGAGTTGGGCGTGACGTAGTGCGACACGTCGGCGATATGGACGCCGAGGCGGCACCCGCCGTCCGGGAGAGGTTCGATCGAGACCGCGTCGTCGAAGTCCTTCGCGTCGGCGCCATCGATGGTGACCACGCGCTTGTCGAAGAGGACCGTGCGGTCTTTCCAGGCGGACTCAGGTACATCCGCGCCGAAGGCGTCGGCTTCCTTCTGGACGTCGGCAGGGAACGCGTCGGGCAGCTCATGCTTTCGGATCAAAATTTTGAGGTCAGATCCGGCGGCGTCGCGCGGACCGATGACTTCGGTGAGAACGCCGGAAGCGGCGACGTCCTTGGTGGGCCAAACGGTGATGCGCGAGACGCAGACGTCGCCTTCGTGGGGGTTCAGGCCCTGGAGATCGGAGAGGCGAAGCGAGGACTCGTCGTCCTCGGAGACGAGAGACACGACGCCGGAGAGTCGGCGGAACAGGCCCACGAACGTGAGACGGGAATGGGAAATGACCTCGATGATGTCGCCCACGCGCCGCGCACCCTCGGCCACGGCCTGCAGACGCACGCGCACGCGGTCACCGGCCATCGCGAGCTTAAGGCTCGGGCCCTGAACGAGAACGTCGGTTTCACCCGGCTGCTCAGAAAGAACGAACCCGACGCGACCTTTGCGCTCGAGCTCGCCTTCCACCAGTTGTCCGGAAGCGCCTCCGCTCCGGGGAGCGGACGACTCACGCGGGTGATGCTGAGCGGGGGTGTGAGGCTTTCTGTGGTCGGAGTGGGGTTGCTGCTTCTTGCCGCCCTGTCGGTGGCGGCCCTGTCTATTATTCATTGAGGCCCATTAAACCAAGAATAGCGGCGTTTCAGGAAAGGAACATGTCCAGCCAGCGGGTGAGCCATTTGACCTTTGTTTCGTCGCCCCGGTCGGAGTAGATGTTGAGAAGG
Organism: Elusimicrobiota bacterium; assembly: GCA_038238485.1. Classification (GTDB taxonomy): domain Bacteria; phylum Elusimicrobiota; class Elusimicrobia; order F11; family F11; genus JBBRXR01. The sequence goes on from JBBRXR010000057.1 coordinate 5,650, forward strand.
TTCACCATCATGCGCGCCAGGATTTGCGGCCGCCCCGCCGGCTCGAGCAACTGGTCGGTGAAGTCGATTCCCGCCTTGAGCGCGATGGCCCGGCAGTCCACGCGGCTCAGCGAGCGCCCCTTGTTGAACGGGTCGTAGAACCGCGCGCCGCGCGCGGAACCGGCGCCCAGGATGAAATGCCCCGGCAGGCCGACGCCGAAGAGGGGAATGTCGAGCCGCCAGCCCACGAAAAGGGCGAGGCAGGAGAGGGAGATCGGAATGCCCATCCGGCGCTCGAGAAGCTGGTTCAGATAGGTGTTATCGGGATCCTGGTAGTTCTCGACGTTGCCGCGAAAGCCAAGCTCCTGAAAAAGATAACGCGTCAGCAGATCGGCGGCCTCCGGCGAATCCGGTTCGGCGGCATCGACCGCCTCTTCCAGACCGGCGGCGAACCCGTCGAGCTGGAGCTTCATCTTCTCGACGCTGGCCTCCGGATGGCCGAAGCGGGCCAGCGCCAGCGCGGCGCGCTCGAGGTCAAGCGATTCGCCCATGCCGGAGAGACGGGTGAACTCGAGCTCGAGGTCGTTGACACGAATGTCCTCGAGCACTTTCCGCGCTTCATGCCGCACCTTTGGGTCGCGCGCGCTTTCGACAACCAGGTTAAATTCAGGATTCGCGCGCGCGAGTTCGGCAACCTGGCTGCGCGCCAGGCGAGCGGTTTCCGGATTTTCGTCCAAAAGGAATGTGAGGAGGATTTCGACGTCGCGTGGCTGGGGAGAAGGGCGGCCGCTCATTGAGGAGATTATAGCTGTTCCGCCATCGATCACCAGCCGTCTCGACGTAAAAACCGTCCCAGCCCACTCCGGCGTTGGTATCATCGACCGACCACCCGTCGCACCCCAAAACAAGAGAGGAAAGCCATGTCGCGAGATTTTGTTTTCACCACCGTCAAACTCGGAAAAATTTATCCGCCCAAGAAGCAGGTGCTCAAAGACATCAGCCTGTCATTCTATTACGGCGCCAAGATCGGCGTCCTGGGCCTCAACGGCGCGGGCAAGAGCACACTTCTCAAGATCATGTCGGGTGACGAGAAGGAATTCGTCGGCGAGGCATTCCCGGGCAACAAGGTGACGGTGGGCTACCTACCGCAGGAACCGAAACTCGACCCCGCGCTCACCGTGCGCGAGAACGTGGCACAGGGCCTCAAGCCCATCATGGACCTGCTCAAGCTTTACGAAGATATCAGCGAGAAGCTCGCCGTCGACATGAAGCCCGAGGAAATGGAAAAGCTCCTCAACCGCCAGGCGGAAGTCCAGGAGAAGATCGAAGCGGCCAACGGGTGGGAAGTCGACCGCACGCTGGACATCGCCATGGACGCGCTGCGCTGCCCGCCTCCCGAGTCGACCGTCGAGAAGTTGTCCGGCGGAGAGAAGCGCCGCGTCGCGCTTTGCAAGCTGCTGCTCGCCTCGCCGGACCTGCTGCTCCTCGACGAACCGACCAACCACCTCGATGCGGAAAGCGTCGCGTGGCTCGAAAATTTCCTGAAAGATTATAAAGGCAGCGTCGTGGCCGTCACGCATGACCGCTACTTCCTCGACAACATTGCCCAGTGGATCCTCGAACTCGACCGCGGCGAAGGCATTCCGTTCAAGGGCAACTATTCGTCGTGGCTCGAACAGAAACAGGCGCGCCTCGCCGTCCAGGAAAGCAAGGAATCTCAGCGGCAGAAAACCCTCGAGCGCGAGCTCGAGTGGATCCGCGAGAACCCCAAAGGCCGACATGCCAAGGGCAAGGCGCGCATCGCCCGCTACCAGGACCTGCTCGAAGCCGACCCGATCAAGCTCGCCGAAGACCTGGAAATCTACATTCCGCCGGGGCCGCGGCTGGGCGACATCGTCGTCGAAGCCAAGAACCTCAGCATGGCCTTCGGCGACACGCTCCTGTTCGAGGACGTGAACTTCATGATCCCGCCGGCCGGCGTGGTCGGCATCATCGGCCCGAACGGCGCCGGAAAAACGACGCTCTTTAAGATGATCACCGGGCACCTGAAGCCCACGAAGGGATCGCTCACGGTCGGACAGACGGTGAAGA
>JBBRXR010000058.1:0-7706 GCA_038238485.1 Elusimicrobiota bacterium
GATGGACTTCAACCATGTCCTCTTCGCGGGCAACAGCACGCTGGGCGGCAATTTCAATGCGCGCGGCAACGTGCTCATTTCAGCGCCGGCCACGCTGACCACATCGGGCGGTCGCAAGCTCGTCATCGGCGGCGACTGGACCAACGATGGCACCTATTTCGGCGGCGGCGAAACGATCACTTTCAACGGCGCCGCGGCCCAGCTCGTGTCCCAGGGCGGCCAGGCTTTCGGGCTGGTCGTATCCTCTAACTCGAGCGCGGGCGGCCTGTTCTTCACCGAGACGTTCTCGGCGGACGAGCTTCGTGTGAACGGCGCGGCCCTCGGCGCTCCGACGACGATGTATTTCGCGGCCGGGTCCACGGTGACGGTCTCGACGCTCAGTGCGCTCGGATCGGCCCTTTCGCCGGTCACCATGCGCTCGTCGTTGGACGGTTCCGCGTGGTACCTGGTCAACACGAGCACGAACGTGATGAACCGGGTCGACGCGCGCGACGCCAACGCGGGGTCCGGCCTCGAGATCGGAGCGTTCGAAAGCTTCGACCGCGGCGGAAACGTGAACTGGGACTTCCTCTCACCCGCCGCGATCTCCAACCTGGCTGCGGTGGGAGACACCAACATCGGCACGATCCGCCTGTCATGGAACGCCACCGGCGACGACAATTTCACGGGCACCCTCAATAATTCGAACTTCATCATCGCCTACACCACCAACGCGGCTTTCTCCGGCTGGACGCCGTACGGAGGAATGCCCGTCGACGTGACGCGCGTGGTGGTCGCCACGACGGCGGTTACCGCGGGTTCGGCGCAGATCTACCTTCTCAGCGGCCTTTCAGGCGGCGTGACCTACTACGCGCGCGTGTGGACGCAGGACAACGTCCTCCATTATTCGGCGATCTCGAACGCCGCCAGCGCCGTCGCGACGCCGGGACAAAGCCTCACCTGGCTTGGACTCGACCAGAACTGGCGCCGTCCGTCGAACTGGAGCCTCGGCAAGCTTCCGGAATTCGACGACAGCGTCAATATTCCGGTCACGGCCAACGACCCGATTATCGCCTCGTCGGAAATCGTGAAGGCGATCAACCTGCTCGCCGGCGCGTCCCTTTACGTTCAGGGAGCCACGTTCACCGTGACGAACACCGTTCAGTCGCTGGGCGACCTCGTTCTTTCCAGCACCGAGGTTTTGACGCTGCCAGGAAACGTGTGGGATACCGATTCGGGAACCGTCACTTACGCGGGAGCGGGCGTGTTTCAGGGTCTCACGGCCGGATCCACTTACTTCGATCTCATTTTTGCCGGAGCTGCGGGCAGCTGGACGTTGAAGAATGCCCTCCGCGTCAATGATGATCTCCAGATCACCAACGGCGTCGTCGACACGGCTGGGCACACGCTTCGAATGAAAAATTTCACGCAGTCCGCCGGCGCGATCAACCTCCGCGGCTCGGACGTGACTGTTTCGCAGGACATGGTGAACGTCGGTGGCGGCGTGACCGCGGGCACTTCCACGGTGGTGATGACTGGTTCGGGCCTGCTGTCGGGCTTCGACGCGGGAGCCCCGCTCTTCAAGCTGCGTTTCTCTGTGGCGGGCAGCACGATCACATTGCCGACCGACCTTGAAGCCGACAGCAGCATCGATTTCCTCGGCGGCGCCGTGACGCAAAGCGGCACACGGCAGGTGAGCGTGGTCAGCAACCAGGTGGTTCCGGTCACCGTGGCGCCCACCACTCGGATGAATTTCAATTCGCTGAGAATCGTCACGTCGAACCTTTCCGCGTCGCTGGCGGGTTTTTCGGGATATCCGGACCTTGTCATCCAGTCCAATGCCGCCGGACAGGATTCGGTCGTGTCGTTCGCGGGCGACGTCGTGACGCCATCGCTGCAGGTTTTCAGCATCGGCGTGGGAACCCAGACGACGGTAAGCGTGGACGGCCGGAACCTCAACGTGAGTCGCGTTGACATCGGCACCTCAACCGCGGGCGGCGTCGGAATGCTGACGTTGGGCACCGGCAACATGACCGTGTCGGGCCCCGTCCTGCTTCAGAACACGGCGTCGATCCTCGATCTCGGCTTGTCCTCGAGCGTCCGTGTCGGCGGAGACTTCCTTCATGGCGGCAGCGCGGGCGGCTTCCGTGCGGGCTCGTCCACGCTGACGCTCACCGGCGTCGCGGCGCAGTATGTCGACAGCCTGGGTCGCGATCTCGCAACGGTGCGCGACGAAAACATATCCGCCGGCGGCCTGACGTTCGCCTCCTCGTTCACGGCAGCCAACCTTCACGTCACGGGGCTCGCCGGCTCGGCGACGGTGTACTTCCTTGGCGGCAGCACGGTGACGGTCACCGGTACCACGGAACTCAACGGCTCGGCCGGTAAATACGTGGTCCTTCGTTCCACGCAGGCGGGCCTGGCGGCTCAGTTTGCCGTCAACGAAACGACGGTGACCTGGGTCGACGTTCGCGACAATGATGCGCGCCTGGGCGCGCAGATCGTCGCGTACAACTCCGTCGACGCCGGCAACAACAGCAACTGGGACTTCGCGCCTCCGTCGGTCGTGACGTTGACCGCCGGCGCCGGACTGCTGCCCGGGCAGGCCGTCCTGTCGTGGGCCGCACCCGCCGACGACGGCGCCACAGGATATCCGCTTAACGGCGAGTACCGCATCCATTACACGATCCTGCCGGCGGAGGCATCGAATCCGCTCTTCTGGTCGACCGCCGCCGCGCAAATCCGCATTTCGACGAGCGGCGTGGCGCCCGGCGTGATCGTCAGCACCACGATCCTTCTGGGGTTCGGAACCACCTATTACTTCGAACTCAATTCCGTCGACGATGTCGGACGCTGGTCCGGCTTTTCGAACACCGCGCAGGTGGTGTTCCCCGACAATGTGCCGCCGAGCGCGATCACCGATCTCGTGGCGGTTCCAACGGGCGCCGAAGGCCAGGTATTCCTGAACTGGACCGCGCCCTACGAGGACGGCGGCATCACCCCCAACGAGCAGGTGAGCTCGTACGAAATCCGATATTCGACGAAGAGCGTCGACGACCTCGTGGGCGACACGACGGCATGGTGGCTGCAGGCCGCCTCCGTCGCGGGGCCGTCCACGCCCAAGGTGCAGGGACAGAACGAGACCTTTTTCCTGGGGCTGCCGGAGTTCGGCACCACCTATTACTTCGCGATCCAGAGCGGCGACCAGGCCGGCAATGTGTCGCCGATCGATGTGAAGTCGAACACGCCGGGCGCGCAGGCGCGCGCGGTTCCCGCGGACCTTCCGCCCAACGCCGTTACCAATTTCATCGGCCTCGGCAACGACGGACAGTCGACGCTGTTCTGGACGCCCGTCCTTAACGTCGACTTCTTCAAGTACGACCTCTACCGCTCCTCGGTCTCGTCGAACACGCTGACGTTCCTGACGTCGTTCCCGAACATCTCGAGCAACAACTACGTCGACATCGGCCTGACCAATGGCGTCACGTACTACTACCAGATGGTCACCGTCGATAAAGGAGCGCCGACCTACCTTGGCACGTCCCTCTCAAGCGCCACGCTGGTGATCGCGGTTCTGCCGGACCAGTCGCGGCCCAATGATCCCGTGATCAACTCGACGTACACAATTTCCAACACGACCTACTCGATCAACTGGGCGTGGGACCACATCACGCCGCCCACCATTTTTGAGTTCCGCGTTCTCGTGGGCACTGTCGACATTTCGGGCCCGCTCGCGATTTCGGCGACGAGCTACACGCAGGTGGGCCTCTCGCCGAACGAATTCGTTACCGCGCGGGTCCGCGCACGCAACGGCGCGGGAGACGCCTTCTCGCTTTCGTATGGGCGTTACGTGCTGGCCCGGCCGCCGTCGGGTTCCGGCGTCGCGAACGTGGACGACCTGAGCATCAGCGTCGACTGGACGTCGAACGGCAATGTCGGCGCGCCGCTCTACGAGGTTGAATACGCGGCGAACGCCTCGTTCCTCGGCTCGTCGGTGCTGGCCACCAACTTGACCAGCGCCACGATCTCGGGCCTCGAGCCGCAGAAGCGCTATTACATGCGCGTCCGCGCGCGTAACGGCAACAATTTACCGACGGCGTACGACGTCACGTTCAGCACGCGAACACTGTCGACGCGCGATCGCACCTCGCCGGCGCCGGTTGGCGGCCTGTGGGCGACGTTCGCGCCGGCTGCGGGCAACACGCTCGACATCTCGCTCGAGTGGGATCCGGTCTCGAAGAACGTCAGCGGCGCCGCGACGTCGGGAATCGTCGGATACATTGTCCACGAGGAAACGAGCCCCTATTTGTCCGAAGACGACTGGACAGATCCGATTCTCGCCGCGACGACCACCGTGATCAACCTGGCGACCAATCCACCGCGTTACGTGTCGATCCGCGCCATCGACAGGAGCGGCAACCAGTCGCCCGTCTCGGCGATGATCCGAACATCGGACCAGATGTGGCTGGTATTGGCCGACGACCGCGCGTCGACTTATGAATATCCACAGGCGACGGCGTCCCGGTTGCGCGGCGTGTGGCCGGCCAACCAGGGCGTGTCGCGCTTCGTGCAGGGTCATGAAATGGTGGAAGACCTGGTGAATGGCCACGTCGTGAAATCGGTGCGCTTCCGTTGCTACCGGTCGGACGACGTCACGGCCGACGATGCGTGGACGATGGAGGGGGGCCGCATCGTGATCGGCTATACCATCCTGAACGGCGAAATCGTCCAGGGAACGCCCTCGCGCCTCGACTACTACCAGAATCTCCTGAACGCGCCCAGCGGCCAGCTCGGCCTGCGCGCCATTCCATCGGTGGGCATCGCCGCGACGATGCAGCAGGGCATCAACCGCATCGGCCAGCCCGTGCTGTCGGCAGCGTCGACGACCGGCAAGATTTCGATGTTCTGGTTCAACGGCACCAAATGGGTGAAGGTCGGCGGCACGATCGACACCGCGAACCAGACACTGTCGTACGCCAGCTCCCGCATGGGCACCTACCAGATCCGGCAGGCTGCGCAGCTGGGCGACGTGTCGCTCGTTCAGGTGTATCCGCGCGTCTTCACGCCGAACGGGGACGGCGCCAACGATGTGGTGATCTTCCAGTTTGGCGAAGGAGACGTCACGGGCGTGACGTTCTCGGGCGAAATTTACAACCTCACCGGCATGAAAGTCGGCGCTCTCAAGCCCGGTCCGGACAGCTCAACGCTGATGTGGGACGGCAAGTCCGACACGGGCGGCGTGGTCCCCGGCGGCATTTACGTCTACCAGATTTCCGCCAATGGAAAGACCGTGAACGGCACGGTTGTCGTCGCCCGATAAGCCTTAAAAACCGCTGATTCATAGCGACTTTTGGCCTCATTTCCCGCCACGACGGCCCGGTTCCGTCGCCCGCGCGCCAATCCGACTAAAATGTGCTATAGTCTGCGGGTTTCGTGCGCCCTCTACTCCCCTTCATCCGAACGAAAAACGCGTTTTTCCAGCACCGTTCAATGATAAGTGCACATCACGAACGAAGGATTCCGATTTCATGGCCCAGGTCACTCTAAAGAACGTCTGGAAGAAATACGGCGACACCGCCGTGGTCAAAGGCGTCAGCCTCGTCATTCCGGACAAATCGTTTTACGTTCTCGTCGGGCCTTCCGGCTGCGGGAAGTCGACCACGCTGCGCATGGTGGCCGGCCTTGAAGAAATCACGAGCGGTGAAATCTACATCGACGACCGCCTCGTCAACGACATCCCGCCGAAAAAGCGCGATATCGCCATGGTCTTCCAGAATTACGCTCTTTATCCGCACATGACTGTGTACGAGAACATGGCGTTCGGTCTCAAGCTCCGCAAGGTGCCGAAGGCCGAGATCGACCAGCGCGTTCGCGAAGCCGCGGAGATTCTCGACATCACGCATCTCCTCGAGCGGCGCCCGAAAGCGCTCTCCGGCGGACAGCGTCAGCGCGTCGCCGTGGGCCGCTCCATCGTGCGCAAACCGAAAGTTTTTCTTTTCGACGAACCGCTCTCGAACCTCGATGCGAAACTCCGCGTTCACATGCGGCTCGAACTCGCCAAGATCCACAAGAAGCTGCAGACCACCATTATTTACGTGACGCACGACCAGCTCGAAGCGATGACGCTCGCCACGCAGGTGGCCCTCATGCGCGACGGCGAAGTTCAGCAGGTCGCGCCGCCGCTCGACATTTATAACGCCCCGGTGAACAAGTTCGTCGCCGGCTTCCTCGGCAACCCGCCGATGAACTTCGCCCAGGCGGAAGTCATCCGCGAGGGTTCCGAAGTGAAGCTCGCCATCGGTAAAGGCGGCGCGTGCGGAACCGTCGTCGTCCATTCCGAGATGCGCGACGCGCTCGCGGAATATGCCGGCAAGACGATCACCCTCGGCATCCGCCCTGAAGACATCCACGACAAGGTCTACTACCAGGGCCCCGGCAAGAACCGGACGCTATCGATGGTGGTGGAAGTCGTCGAGCCCATGGGCGCTGAGAAATATATTTACCTCCAGTCGGGCGGGACAACGCTCGTGGGCCGCGTGAACGCCGACAATCAGGCGTTCGTGAACCAGCGGATCGACATCGTCGTCCACATGGAGAACGTGAAGTTTTTCGACGCAGAGACTGATGTCGTCATCAGTCAATCCGCGAAAGCGACTGCAACAGCAGGGAGAGAGAAATGATCATCCGAGTGCGCGTTATTCCCCAAGCCTCGACATGGACAGAGATCGCGGGCCGCATTGGTTCCACCGTCCGCGTCAAGCTGGCCTCCAAGAGCATCGATGGTCCGGCCAACCAGGAGCTCGTTGAGTTCCTTTCGGAGTTTTTCGAAGTTGCCGACGCCAACGTGAAGATCCTTCGCGGTGAGAAAGGCAAGGAAAAGACCGTGGAGATCGAAGGCCGTCCGGAAGAAGAGCTCGAGGAAGTCATGGAGTCGATTCCCTAAGACGGCCGCATGGCAGTCGTCCCGTTCCGCTGGCGCTCCGGCACCCTCGAGGTGCTCGATCAGCGCCGGCTCCCGCACAACGTTCACTGGATTGCCTGCCGAACGGCCCGCCAGGTTGCCGACGCCATCCGGGTGATGGCGGTGCGGGGGGCGCCCGCGATCGGTTGCGTCGCCGCCTACGGCATGGCGCTCGCCTCCCGGCCCTACCCCAACGGAAAAGCCCTCCCGATGCTCAAATCCGCAGGAAACATGCTCAAAGCGTCCCGACCTACCGCGGTCAACCTCGCCTGGGGCGTCGACCGGATGATGGCCTGCGCTCGCGCGGGCACCCGCCTCGACGCGCCTGGTTCTCTGGCCGACCGCCTTCTCGCCGAAGCCAAGGCCATTTCCGCCGAAGACGTCGCCAACAACCGCGCGATGGGCGTCCACGGCGCCCGGCTCCTGAAAAAGAACAGCATCGTCCTCACGCATTGCAACGCGGGCGCGCTGGCCACGGCCGGTCATGGCACCGCGCTCGGCGTCATCCGCGAAGCGCACGCGCAGGGGAAGATCGTTCACGTCTTCGTCGACGAAACGCGGCCTTTTTTCCAGGGCGCGCGCCTCACCGCCTGGGAGCTCTCGCTCGCGAAGATCCCGCATGAAATCATCACCGACAGCATGGCCGCGCACATCATGAACACCGAAAAAATTTCCGCGGTCATCGTCGGCTGCGACCGCGTGGCGGCGAACGGCGACACCGCCAACAAGATCGGCACTTACGGCCTGGCCGTGCTGGCGAAACACC
>JBBRXR010000059.1:0-7666 GCA_038238485.1 Elusimicrobiota bacterium
ACGGAAAGCCCAGAAAGACAATGCTGAATGCCACGTAGAGACCCACCAGCGCGCCCACCGGACGGAAGTCCCATTTCTTTTTCACGGCGCGCGAAACCAAGAGATGCGCCGTGGTGAAGATCGCGCCCACCAACGCGTAAGCGGTCACGGTGAGCGCGAGAGGCGTGGAGAACATGAAAAGTTTCTCCAGCACGGGCTCGACCAGAATGGAACCCAGCACGATAACACCGTTCTCCCAGATGGGATCAATGACGACGCGGCGCACGATCTGCTTCCACGTCAGCGGCGTTTGGCTCGCGCTGCCCCGAGCGAGTCGGATGCCCACAAAGACGACGTTGGCCACCAGCACGGCGCCGAAGAGAATAAGGAGGGGCGTGCCCAGATAGGCGCCGATCGGGTTCATGTCGAACGTCCCGGGCGTCGCCGCGGCGGCGTTGGCGGCCTGCGGCGCGGCGGCCGCGGCGTTACCGGCGAAAACGAGGACGGCCGTGAAGGCCGCGCCCAGCGTCGCGAGGCGCGGCGACAATCCGAAGAATCCCCGGAGGAACGTGGAGCGCGGCGTCACGGTCGCGGGGAGGGCCGCTTCCTCCGGCGAGAAAGCGTTTCGAAGATCGTTGCCGAAGAAGAGCGTGCGCCGCAGGGAGGCGCGTCCGAGCGTCTTCAAGCTGAGTCGAGCGCCCTCCACCGCTGAAAGACCGTCGAGGCGCCCTTCATCGCCGAGCCGCGTCATCTCATGAGAGACCGCCACGGCGAGCAACGAGAAACGCACCAGCGCGAAAATGAGAACGCCCACCGTGAGGCTCACCGGGCCGAAGACCGAAAAGAAGGCGATGAGCGCCACGCTGACGGCGGGCGCGATCACGAACGTGGTATTCAAGGCGACGGTGCGCAGAGCGCGGCCGGCGGACGCGAGGGCCGCTCCGATCGCGGAGGTCCGCGCCGCGGCAGGTGAACGGGAGAACGTGTCGGACAGGCGCGCGCCGAGGTCGGCGACGCGCTCGAACGCGGAGCGCTCCGTGTCCTCGCGAACCTCGAAGCCGCCGCCCTGAAGGACACGAACGATAATGCGCACTTCTCCGCCGTTCGCGCCGCGCGAGAAGACCACGCGGAACGCGCCACCATCCGTCGATTCGACACCCCGCAGATCAAAACTCGTGGCGGTTTTGAACCACGCGCGCACGTCCGCCGACGGAAGCGACTGGTTGCTGACGGCCGAGGCGGCGGCGAGCATCGCGCCAAGATTAAGCGACGCTGCGGGCGCCGGGTCTTGCGCGAGGAAAAGTTTGGGGCCTTCAAAAAGCTGGTCGAGCGGCGTTTTTTCCTGCGTGAAGACGCTCAGGTACGCGGTGCCGTCCACGTCGACCTTGGTGAGACGCGGCACATAGGAAATCGTCGACACGCCCGCCTTCGCGAAGCGCGCGCCCACGCCGGGCGCATGGAAGCCGCCGGTGACGAGCACGCCGACGTTCGTCTTCTCACGGTCCATCGCCGCGAGGACGTTGGCGGTGAGCGCGTCGTTGCGCGCTTCGGCCTCGCGGTAGAACGCCTCGAAGTCGGCGAGATCTCCGATAAACGCGAGGGTCTCGCGCGGTTCGTGCGCGAAACGCTCCCATTCTTCGGGCGTCAGCGAAAAGTGAATCAGCTTATCGGCCAGGTGGAGACGCTCGTCTTCGGCCGCGAGCGCACGTTCCTCGGGCGTGGTCGCGAGAGCCTTGAACCCCGCGGCGCGAAGGTCATCGATGTCACGGTAGAGGTCCTGGGGCCTGATCGCGTCGGTGAGCAGAACGTAACGGACGTACGAGTCCATCGACGGGAAGTCGGAGAGGCGCACGCCGTCTTTCGCCGCGAGGTCGCGCAGCTCGGCGTAGAACGCCCCATGGCCCATGCGGCCCGTGCGGTATTCGAGGCTGTCAGCCACGAGCCGTTCGATCTCTTCCGGCTTGAGTTTCTGCACGAGCGCCGCAAGCATGCGCGAGCGCTCCGCTTCCACGCGGCCGAAATCGAGGTTCTTTTCCAAATCGTAGGCCGCGAGGAACGATTGAATGGAGATCGGAAGATCGTCCGCGTTGCGCGCGAGCAGCCGGATGTACGCGCCGAGCGGAGTCTGGCCCTTGTCGTAGGAATCCACGCTCGCGTCGAAGCGGGTGAGCTCCGGTGAATACACGCTGCGCTTTTTCTCGGCGAGCTCGCGCTCGCGGTCTTTCACGCGCTGTTCGTAGGTCTTCTGCAGCGGCGCCGACCGCCGGTAGGCGGCGACGTTGTTGTCGTAGTGCTCCTTCGAATCAACCCCCAGGAAAGCGGGGGCGTTCTCCTCGGTCATCGCCACGCCCACGGGTCCGGAAATCTTGTTTTGCGCGGTGAGGTAATCGGCGACGCCGCGCATCGCCTTGCGATCGGGGAACGCGCGGAACGGCGCGAGGTCGATGGGTCCAAAGGAACCTTCGAGCGCGACCACGCCCGCCGCACCGTGCGCGCTCAGCTCGCGCACCGCCGCGGCGATGTTCGCTTGCGCTTCCTGATTGAGGTGGATGTCCTGAATGTGAATGACGACGCGCTCGCCCGCGTCCGAGCGGCCGCGAATGACTTCACGCACCGTTCCCGTCTGCGCTGGAAGAACGCGCACGACATCCGTGATGCGTTTCTTGAGACCGGGCGCGACAAAACGCGCAAGCTGGTTGGCGATAGAAGGTGAGAGGCTCGCCGACGCCGGGCGCGGCAGGCCCTGAAGGAGCCGGCCCACGTCGGGCCGCGCGGGCATCGCGGCCGACGCGAGCATCGTCGGATTCGCGGAGGTCCCGGTGGCCTTTTCAGCCCCTTTGCGACGGTCGGCCCAAAGTGACGACTGCTCGGCGTCGGCGAGGCACGGCGACGTCGCGAGAACGGTCGCCAAAACGGCGGCCAGGCACCGGCGGGACCAGGCCAGGATTCGTGCGTTCTTTTCCATTTGTTTTCGTCGAGGGAAACGTCAGCGCAATAAGACTGCAACGGACATGCCGTGGGGCCGGAAAGAGGAACTCCGACAGTACTTCGCACGGCCTTCCGTCGAGGTTACGCCCTCAACGAAGACAATTCAGTGACAGAAATGAGGTTTTGGCGAGATTCGCGTTATCGGGCTTCGTCGGTCAGCTGCTGGTCGATGCCGCGACATCGCCGTCGATGGCGAACGTCTGAACGAATTCAGGCGTGATGTTGTGGGCCTGCGTCGGCGCGGGCGCGGCCTTGCCCGACACGGTGGTCAGCTGTCCGGGCTCGAGCAGGACGTTGCCGCCCTGCGCCCAGACGTCGATGGTACCGGTGAGGCACGCGAAGGTGGTGGTATTCGACTTGTCGTGCTTGCCCCAGAAAACGGTCCCGCGGATCGCGCCGACGGCCACGGGCGTGCGCACGCGAAAACGATCTTTGCCCTCGAGCTTATTCTTCAACCCGATGAGAAATTCACCGGCGCGGAAGGAGACGATGGGACCGCGGCGGTCACGGCGGAGCGAAAGCCAGGAGCCTTCCTTCACCAGCATGTTCGCTCCACTGGCGAACGCGAGCTGGACCGCGCCCTTGGCGCCGGTGCGGACCTGATCGTTGCGATGAAGGTCCTGGCCAGGTTTCCCCCGCACCCATTTTCCGGTGGCGACCAGACGGACGCTGACCACGCCGCGGCAGGACTTGAGGACGGCGTCGGCGGCGTGCGCCGTCGACGTAAAAGCCGCAAAAACGAAAATAAGCGACATCCGTCGGAGCATCGGGGTTCCCCTCATTGATTTACCTCATGGAACGTTGCTAACTTGATGTCCAATGACATTAGTGGCAAAAAAGCGGCAACGCAATATCAACGGGGAAGAGCTCGTGTACACCAAGAACATTTCCATCATTCAGGAGCTTTACCGTTCTTTCCGCGACAAGGACTACGCCGGCTTCCGTGCGCTCTGCGCGCCGGACGTGGAGTGGCGGCAGAAAAAAGGCGTCGAGACGGTCGGCGAAAACCTTTTCCAGAGCTTCGCCAACGATTGGGTCCAGGCGGGCTTCAAGATCGAACGGTTCATGACGGCTGAGAACGCCGTGCTCGTGCTGGGCCGGTACGCGGGCCGCGCGCGCGCCCGGGCGACCGAAGAATCGCCGGCCGAAGCCGTGCACGTTTATTTCATTCGCGACGGAAAGGTGGCCGTGTTCCAGCAGTACGCCAACGCCCGCTCGCTCTGGGAAATGGCGAGCCTCTCTTAATGGATCAAGAACTCAACCCCGGTATAGAAGAGCTTCGCAAGCGCGGCAGCCGCATCGTCGGCGAAGGCGACAAGATGCTTCCCGCCGCCTCGCTGATGAAGGCCGCGGGCGTGCTCAAGTCCATCGAGGACCGGAAGAAGCCCTTCGTCACCGTCGTCAATTCCTACACCACCCACATTCCGGGACACGCGCACCTTGAGCCGCTCGGCCATCTCATCGAGAGGAAGCTCAAGGAGTTCGGCTACAACGTGTGGTACTGCAACGTCGGCGGCGCCGTCGATGACGGCATCGCGATGGGTCACTACGGCATGAAGTATTCCCTGCCAAGCCGCGAACTCATGACCGATCAGATCGAGACCGTGCTCACCGCGCACCCTTGCGACGGCTGGGTGGGCCTGGGCAATTGCGACAAGATCACGCCGGCCATGTACAACGCAATGGTCCGCATGAACATCCCCTCCGTCTACATTTCCGGCGGAGCAATGCTCGCCGGCGAAGACAACACCGATTTGATTTCCGTTTTCGAAGGCGTGGGAAAACGCTCGGTCGGAAAAATGACCACGGCCGAGCTCACCGACCTGGCCGAAAAAGCCTGCCCGAGCTGCGGCTCCTGCTCGGGCATGTTCACTGCCAACTCCATGAACTGCCTCGGAGAGGCCATCGGCCTGGCCATGCCCGGCAACGGCACGATTCCCGCGGCGGTGTGGGAAGGCAAGCGCACCGTCGTGAACCCCGCGCGCGAGGCCCTCATCGGCACCGTGGCCGCGGCGCTCAAGCGCTGCATTGATCTAAACATCCGCCCGCGCGACATCGTCACGATGGAAGCCATCGACAACGCTTTCATTCTCGACATGGCGATGGGCGGTTCGACCAACACCGTTCTCCACACGCTCGCGCTCGCGCGCGAGGCCGGCCTCGACTACGACATGGCCCGGCTCGACGCGCTCTCGAAGCGCACGCCCTGCATCTGCAAGGTAAGCCCGTCGCGCTCCGACGTCCACATTGAAGACGTTCACGAGATGGGCGGCATCGCCGCGATCCTGAAAGAAGTGGCCAAGAGCCAGTGCGGACTCAACGTCAACACCAAGACCGCGACCGGAACGCTCGGCGACATGCTCAAAGACGCGCCCGCGCCCGATGGAAACGTCATTCGTCCCGTGTCGAACCCGTTTTCCAAAACCGGCGGCCTCCATATCCTTTTCGGCAACATCGCGCCGAAGGGCTCGATTGTGAAAACGGCGGGCGTGACCGCCGACATGATGCAGTTCGAAGGCCCGGCGGTGATTTTCGAAACCATGGAGTCCTGCCTCGAAGGCGTTCTTCACGGCAAGATCAAGAACGGCGACGTCGTCGTCATTCGCTACGAAGGTCCGCGCGGCGGCCCTGGCATGCAGGAAATGCTGGCGCCCACGTCGGCCATCGTCGGCGCCGGCCTGCGCGTGGCGCTCATCACCGACGGACGTTTTTCTGGGGGCACCCGCGGCCTGTGCATCGGCCACGTGTCTCCCGAAGCCGCCTCCGGCGGCCCGATCGCCCTCATCAAGGAAGGAGACCGCATCAGGATCGATGCGGAGGAAGGGAAAATGGATGTCCTCGTTTCCGACGAGGAACTCGCCGAGCGCCGCAAGACGCTCCCGCCCTTCAAAGCCAAGGTCAACCGCGGCTGGCTCGCTCGCTACGCTTCCCACGTCTCCAGCGCCGACACCGGCGCCGTGATGGACCTCTAGACCAACCCACGGCCGCGTAAATTTCGCGCGGCGCCTTGCTTCGCGCCTCCCGCCGTCCCATACTCAACCGGTGACTCGCCTCCGGCGCTTCCTCCCTGTCATTGCCCTACTTATCCCCTCCCTCTCCTATGCCCTCGACTGCCGGTACGAAGTCGCGCCCGATGCCGAATATGGAAGGAATTACGCGAACTACGCCCGGTGGTGCGAAGAATGCGGCGGAACGCCGTACAAGGAGAACGGCATCGGCTGCAATCCGGGTCCCGAGTGGGGCCATCCCGCCGGATCCAGCGCGCCCACCAACCAATCCGACGACAGCTCCGCCGATAACGCCGCGCGTGACGCGAAAGTCTCCCAGGACAGGAAGGAGGCGGAAGAAGAGCGGAATCGGTTTATCAATGAGCGCGACAACGCTTTGCACAGTCTCAAAGGCGTGTCTCCGACAAGCAGCGGCGGACTGAAACTGAAAGGCGCGACCGACAGCTTTTCGACCCAGCTGAAAAGCACCGGCCCCAAAATTGAAGGCACGACGCTCAAAACCGCGCCCACGCGAAAAGCCGCCGCACCCACCGGTGTGTGGAAGCAGATCCTATGCGCCGATGGACTCGCGGCGGCCGCGCTCGAGGCGGCCCGAATCGGAGACGTGGAAAACGCCGGATTTCTCCTCGACGAATCCGCTAAAGCCGCCAATGGCCGAACGCTCAGCGTGGAATGCCCGGAAGCCACGCTCCCCAAGGGATTTAACAACGCGCCGCCCGAGGGAAAAGACCTGTCGGCGTTCTATCTGAAACTCAAAACCAAAGCGGTCCGCGACGCGAATGCCATTGCCGAGGCCAACGCCGCCAAACCAGACCTGCAGAAGAAGTTGAAGGAAGCCCATGCGGCCGCCGCGGCGCCCGTCAAAACGGGCGCCACCGACATCGACCGCGCCCGCGAAGAGCAGCGCCGCATCAACGAAGCGCGCTCGAAGGACGCCGACGGTTTGAAAAAGAAGCAGCTTGAGCTCAACAAAGCCAACGACGAGGAGCTCGCGTTCCTTCGCGAGGCCCAGAAACTTCTCAACGATCAGAATTCGAAGAAAGCGAAAGCGCAGGAGAGCGTGAAAGAAATGAGAAGCGTGGCTACCAGCGCGCTTCGCGACCCCCGGGCGGCCACGGCCGCGCTCGACCAGCTTCAGTGAGATCAGAGGACAAAGGAATGAAACGATATCTGATCGCCGGCCTGATCCTGCTCTCCCTGGGTGAGCTTCGCGCGGCCGACAAGCCCACATCCGCGGCCGCCGGCCCGCGCGCTCAATTCAAATCTTTGGTTGAACAGGTCGGCGCATCGCCTTCCGACGCGTCGCTTCGAAAACTGGCGATCGAGGCATCCAAGAAGCTCCATCCCGCTCCCGCCATTCCCGAGGAGGCCGAACGGCACATGGCGCGCGGCGAAGCGGCGTTCGAAATCGCAAAAACTCCGGCTGAATTCGCGGATGCGATCATTGAATTTCAGGCCGCGGCCAACGCGGCGCCGTGGATGGCCGGCTCCTATTTCAATCTCGGAACCGCGCAGGAGAAAGCGGATCGTCCGAAGGAAGCGATCGAAAGTTTTCGCCTCTATCTCCTGGCTGCACCCGACGCGAAGGATGCCCCCGAGGTTAAAAAGCGCCTTTACAAACTGGAGTACGCGTCAGAGAAGGCGGCCAAAGAAGCCAATAATACGCTGATCGTCCCCGGCCGCAGCGTTGG
>JBBRXR010000060.1:0-7666 GCA_038238485.1 Elusimicrobiota bacterium
GTCGCGAGCGCTTGGAGCGCTTCTGTTTCGACGCCCACGCTCGCGGCCATACCCGCTACGGCGGCGTCCACCTGGACTATGGTCGGCGTCACGTCGATAACTGTGACGTGGGCGAACGGCGGAAACCCCGTCGGAACGCGATACACCGTGGACATTTCCAGCGTTGCCGGCTTCACGAACACGGTGTTCAGCTCGACGACGTTCAACCTCTCAGGTACGTTCACAGCGCTCATCCCGAACACGATTTACTTCGGCCGCGTGAAGGCGACGAACCATGTCGGCATCGATACGATCTATCTGATCGTCGGAAGTACGCGCACGCAGAGTGCCGAGACTCCGCAGAACCTGCGTTTCACGGATGTCCAGACCGGGAGCGTCACGCTGGCCTGGGACCTTCCATCCGTACCCGGCAACACCTACACCGTGAACATCGGTACGGTGAGCGATTTCTCCGGAACGGTGTTGAGCTCGAGTACGGCCTTGCTGAGCGCCAATTTCACCGGCCTTTTCTCGAACGTCACCTACTACGCGCGGGTGAACTCCGTTCTGAGCGGAAGCCCGAGCCCCTATTCGGCGAGCATCGCGACGGCGACGCTCTCGGACGTCCCGATTTCCGCCACGCCAAACGAATGGACCAACGTGGAGGTCACGTCGGTGACGGCGAACTGGCTCTACGCTCTTCTTATCGGTGGGGGCGTCACCGCCGGAACGCCTCAATTCAATGTGGATCTTTCCACCGCCTCTAATTTCACGGGAACGCTGATCTCGACCATTCCCGTCATCGGCCCTCAGTCGGTTGACTTTACCGGGCTCGCGCCCGCCACGACCTATTACGCCCGCGTCCAGTCCATCAACTACAACAACATCCGCTCTTCGTTCCTGGTTTTCCTGTCGAGCGTGGTCACGAAACCGGCCAATCCGCCGACCGCGCTGTTCTTCAGTTCCGCCGCCGCCGCGACGGTGACGGGAAGCTGGACGGCGCCGAATCCGGCCGGAAATACCTATGACTTCCAGGTCAGCACCGCGAGCGAATTCACGGGAACGCTTACCAGCTCAAACACAGTGCCCACCCTGGCGACGGCGTCGGGCCTGCTTGTGAACACGACGTATTACGGCCGCGTGAGCGCCAACGTGAACGGCGTGCCTTCCACTTATTCCATCTCGGCGACCACGGCGACGCAGGCCAACGTGCCGGCCAGCGTTGGTTCGCCGTGGACGGTTTACATCTCGTCGCTCACGGCCTCGTGGGCAGCGAATGGCAATCCAGCCGGAACGCATTACGTCGTCGACATTTCGAGCGTTGCCGGATTCGCGTCGGCCGTCCTGAGCTCGGATACGCTCAACACGAACACGATGTTCACGGGCCTCAAGCCCAACACGATCTATTACGGCCGCGTGAAGGCCGTCAACCACAGCGGGATTTCCACGCTCTACCTGACATTGGGGAGCACGCAGACCACCGCCGCCCTGCCGCCGACGGCGTTGAATTTCTTGAGCGCCACGCCGACCGATCTCACGGGCGGGTGGACGCCGCCCGTTCCCGCGGGAACGTCGTACACGTTTGACGTCAGCACCGCCGCGAACTTCACCGGAACGCTGACCAGCTCGACGACCGTGCTCACCACGGCGACGGTCACCAGCTTGTCAGTCAATACCACGTACTACGGCCGCGTGAACGCCCTTGTGGACGGCGTGAACACGCCCTACAGCGTCTCCGCCGCCACCACGACCCTCGCCGTAACGCCATCGACGCTCGCGTCCACCTGGACGGTGACCGCCGTGACGGTGACGCCCAGCTGGTCGGCCGGCCTCAATCCGGTCGGAACTCAATATGTGGTCAATGTTTCGAGCGTGGCGGGATTCACTTCCGCCGTGTTCAGCTCCACGACCGTGAACGCCAGTGCGACCTTCTCCGGGCTGATTCCGGACACCACGTATTACGGACGCGTGAAAGCCGTCAGTCACTCGGGTGTCGACACCGCCTATCTTGTTTTCTCCAGCACGAAGACATCCTCCACGGCGGCGCCGTACGCGCTCGTGTTCAGTACCATGAGCGCCTCAAGCGTCTCCGCGTCGTGGCAGCCGTCCAATCCGATTGGAAATACCTACAACCTCGACATGAGCACCGCGTCGGACTTCTCAGGAACGATCTTCAGCTCAAACACGGCCGCAACCAGCGGAACAGTCATTGGACTGTCGGCCAACACGACGTACTACGCGCACGTGAACGCCGTCCTGAACAGCAACCAGAGCGCTTACAGCGCGTCCCTGGCGACGGCGACGCTCGCCAACCCGCCGCTTCCGACGCCGGGCTCGTCGTTCACGATCTTCTACACGTCGGTGACGGTGATGTGGCTGGCGAACGCCAACCCGGCCGGAACGACTTATCAGGTCAACCTGTCGACGGCGGCGGGCTTCACGGGCACGGTGTTCTCGTCTACCACGTTCAACACGCAGGCCGACTTCCCGGGCCTGATTCCCAGCACCACCTATTTCGCCCGCGTGAAAGCGGTGAACTACAACAACGTGAATACCGTGTTCCAGTCGTTGGGAAGCACGCGGACGCTCGATGCGGTGCCGCCAGTGAACGTTCAGTTCACCACGACCTCGACGAACTCCGTTACCGCCACGTGGGGCGTCCCCACACCGCCCGGGGACACGTATGTCTTTCAGATCAACACGGCTTCCGACTTCTCTGGAACGATGTTCAGCTCGGCGACCGTCGGGTTCACCGCGACGCTAACCGGCCTGGCGATCAACACGACGTACTACGGGCGCGCCGCGACGCTGATCACAGGAAGCACGGGCACGTGGAGCCCGACGATCTCGACGGCGACGCTGGCCATCATTCCCAACTTTGCGGGCGCGACTTTCCCTCAGGTTTTCATCACCTCGATGAGCGTCGCGTGGGCCTCGAACGGCAACCCCGGCGGAACCAGCTATCAGGTGGAATTGGCGACGGCCTCCAACTTCAGCGGCACGGTGCTGGCCAATGCCGGAGCCGCACTCAACTCAATCTTTACCTCGCTCGTGGCGCAGACGCAGTACTACGCCCGGGTGAAGGCGATCAACCGCAACGGCGTCGAGACCGGCTATCTCACACTCGGTTCGGCCACCACCGGTAGCCCTTCGGCCTTGGTCTGGACCGGCAACACGTCTTCGAACTGGGGTGTTCCTTCGAACTGGGACCTGCTCTTCGTGCCGAGAACGAACGATAACGTCATCGTCCCCAACACGGCGATCAAGCCCGTCCTTGATCAGAATCGAACGATCGTGAGCCTCACCGTCAGTCAGACGAACGCGTCGGTGAACCTGTCCACGTTCGACCTGACGGTATCGTCGGACGTCGTGATCATCGGCACTGTGACGGCCACGACGAGCCAGAAGATCATTGTGGGTCGCAATTGGGACAACAGCGCCGGCTGGTTCAACGCCGCTCAGAGCACGGTCCAGTTTACGGGCGCGCTGGCGCAGACCATTACGACGGGCGGACTGGGCGCGGGAAAAACATTTTCGACTCTTCTCATTTCCAAAACCGCCTTGCAGGCGTCGCTGATCGGCAGCCTGCAGGCCACGACCCTCGACGTGTCGGACGGCGCCCTTCACACGTCGTCGGCGGCGGTGGGCAACATCCAGGTGGTGAACCTGGTGGTGGAAGGCCCCGGCCGGCTGGTTGTGAACCGGTCGTCAACCAGCGGTTACGGTGCGGGCCAGACGATCACCGCCACGGCGGCGGATATCCGCGGCTTCCTGCACGCCGATGGAACGGGATTTGATATTAGCGCCGGTCCGGGAGCTCCGGGAGGCAACGTCTCTGGTACGCACGGCGGCCAGGGCGGCAACAACGTGACGTCGCCGACCTACGGCTCTCTTACGAATCCCGTCGAACTCGGAAGCGGCGGCAACTACGGTCCTGGCGGCGGCGCCATTCTCATGGTCGTTTCCGGCGCGTTGAATGTCACAGGCCGAATCTCCGCTGACGCGACGTTCGCGGCCGGCGGATCCCTCGGTTCCGGCGGAAGCGTGAACGTGACCGCCGGCGTGTTGACGGGCACCGGCACGATCCGCGCGAACGGCGGCGCTTCCTTCAACAGCGGTGGCGGCGGCCGCGTGGCCGTGAAGCTGACGTCGAGTTCGTCGTTCGGCTCGGGATCCATCCAGGCCTATGGCGGCGGCGCCATCGGGACACCTGGCGGCGCGGGAACGGTTTATCTCGAGGAATCAACGGATGGCGCCGGACTGGGCGATCTCATCATCGATAACAACGGCGTGGCCAGCACGCAGTCGACGCTCCTGACGACATCCATGACCGACCTGTCGGTCGGAACGGTGACGATTCAGAACGCCGGCCGGTTCAGCATGGAAAGCCTCACCTTCAATGTGAAAGGCGATTGGTACAACCCGAGCGGCGTGATGGCCCTGACCTCAGGCACCGTTCTGCTCTCAGGCACTGTTCCTCAGTTCGTCAATGCGAACGGGCAGAACTTCTTCAATTTGAACGTGACCAACACGGCCGGCGCCGTGACGTTCGGACAGGCCGCCGGCTTCGCCCGACTGCGCGCGAACACCAGCGCCCTCGCCTCGGGAATCGCGATGTACTTCAACGCGACGTCCACGTACACGGTGAGCACGCTCTCTCTCATTGGAAACGCCGGTAAGAACGTCAGTCTGCGATCGACGACGAACGGCTCGCGCTGGTTCCTCAACAACACGGTGGGCCACTTCCTGCAGTGGGTCGATGCGAAAGACTCCAACGCTTCGGGCGCGACGATCTACGCCGGCCCGACATCGATCAATTCCGGCAATAACGTGAACTGGATATTCACCCTCCCGCCGGACGTGGGCATCCGTTACTGGCGTTCATCGGTCACTTCGAACTGGAACAACCCGGCCAACTGGTCCTACAGCAGCGGAGGCGCGGGTTACGCCGGACTCCCCGTGTCAACCCACACCGTCGTCTTCGATTTCGCCTCCGATGACGGCGATTGCGACATCGACGTGCCGGTGAACATCCAGAGACTGAATGTGACGGGCTACGGCGGAACCATCCGGACCAACGGCGCGCCGGTCAACTTGTCGGACTACTACTACCAGTATTCCGGAGCGGTCCTCCTGAGTTCCTCGGCGATGACGGTGAGCGGTGATTTCACCCACTGGTCGGGCACGTTCGACGCGGGTTCCTCGACGCTCACGTTCGTCGGCGTGAGCACCAAGACGCTTTTTGGCGACACGACTTTCTACGCGATCAGAAACATCGCCAGCGGTTCGACGATGTCATTCCTGAGCGGAACGACGTTCTACGCGACGAACATGGTTGAGTTTCGGAACGTTCGCCTCCGATCGACCTCGTCCGGGTCGCCCTGGAATTTCGTGCTCTCCGGCTCGAGCCGCTCACTTAGCGGTCTGAACGTGTCCGATTCGAACGCCGGCGGCGGGCTCACAATGGTGACGGACGCGGCGAGCATCAACGGCGGCAACAACGTCAACTGGGTTTTCGGCGACACGCCGGACCGCTATTGGGTGTACCGCGGGGCAGCCGGCGGACTGTGGAGCAACGTCAACAACTGGGCCTATTTCGATGGCGTCCTGGGCGGCGCGCCCGTGCCGCTGTCCACTCAGACGGTTCACTTTACCGGCTATTTGGGGGCCAACGGCAACGCTACGGTGGACGTGCCGGTCGCCGTCGCGACGCTGACGCTCACCGGTTATACCGGCGCGCTCAACACCGCCGGCTTCCCAGTGTCCATCGACGGCCACTATTCCCAGCTCAGCGGCGACGTGTCGTTCGGATCCTCGCAAGTTGGCGTGACCGGCAACTTCACGATCGCGGGCGGAACGTTCACGGCCGGAACGTCGACGGTGACGTTCTCCTCCTCCACCGCGGGACAGTTCGTCAGCGTCATCGCATGGCCGTTCGCCAATATAATTTCGTCGAACACGAGCGCGGCTGGCTTGACGTTCAATACCGATTTCACCGCGTCCCGTCTGTATCTGAATTCCTCGGCGCTGGGGTCCAGCGCGACGATGTATTTCCTGGCGGGATCAACGGCCACCCTTTCTAATTTCTCGATCAACGGCACACCATCATTGCCGGTCGCGCTGCGCTCCACCTCCCCGGGAACTCCGTGGCAGCTGATCAACACGAGCTCCAACGTGGTCAGCTATGTGGACGTGCAGGATTCGCAGGCCGGTGGCGGACTCCCGGTGGTGGACTATCCCGGTGGATTCGACCGCGGGGGAAACACGAACTGGTATTTCGGGAACAACACGCTGCAGTGGCGGACCAACGCCGCCAGCACCGCCTGGGCGACCGGTTCGAACTGGGATCTTGGATTCGTCCCGACGGAATCGGACAGCATCATCATCTCGAGCGGAGCGAACCAGCCCGTGCTCGACTCCACGCGCTCGGTCCGCGCGGTATCGCTCGGCGACCCCGCCTCACAAATCAATCTCAATACCTTCACGCTCACCGCCACCAGTGCCGCCTACCTGACGGATGGTCGCGTCACGAACGGAACGTTTGCGGCTCAGTCCGACGTCACGCTGACGACCGCGTATGACGGCGGCTCCGCGCTGCTGCTTTTCAACGGCGCCGGCCCCCAGGTGTTCACCGGCGGCGGCTCGACGTCTCTCGGCTTCCTTAATCTCGTTCAGATCAACAAGCCCTCCGGCGCCATGACGCTCGCGTCGGTGATTCGATCGACGCAGAACTGGACATTCACGGGCGTCGGCTCCGGTTCGTTCGTCACCGCGGGATCGACTCTTGCCTTCGGCGGCAGCGCGACGCCGATTTCCATCACCGGCACGCAAACGCTCGGTTCTCTGGTTATTTCCAACGCGGCGGGTGCGCCGTCGACCTACAATCTGTCGGCGGGCGCCACGCTCACCGTGGCGGGCACATTCTCCCTGGGCGGCGCCGACCGCGTCAGCATCAACAACGGCCAGATTCAGGCGCTCGGTGACGTGGTCGGTACGAACACCGGCACGTTCGGCGGCGGAAGCTCCTCGTTGGCGCTGGAAGGCACCGTTAACCAGACGGTCTCGGGCGTCGGCATCGGGCAGGGCAACCTACCGGCCATTCGTGTGAACAAGACGTCGGGCAACCTGACGCTCTCCGGCGTGGTCAGCGTGGTCAACGGCTGGACTTACGCGTCGATGGGCAGCGGCTCCTTCATCGTGACGGGCTCGACGCTCGTGTTTGAGCGTGAGAACTCGTCGTTCGTTTCCGTTGGTAACTACGTGGTCAACCACCTCATGCTCGGTTCCGACGGTGGCATCACGTCGTACAACCTGAGTGCGGGTCTCATCACGATCCTGGGTCGCCTGACGATCCGCGGCACCGGCGGTGAAGCGCTGTTGAACAATGGAACGCTCGTGTCGCAGGGCGACATCGCGATCACCAACACTTTCACGGGCGGCGGCGGATCGGCGCTTATAAACGTCAATGGCGGCGGCACCCAGACGATCACGGGCACGGCCATCGAGGGCCAGGGCGCGCTGCCGAACCTGAACATCAACAAGGTGACCGGCAACCTCACGCTCTCCGGCGTGATCAGCCTCTCAGGAAACTGGACGTACCTGCGCGGCGCGGTCGACACGACCGTGAACAACTCCACCGTGGCCTTTTACGGCGTTAATAACGTCGACGGAGAAGGCCTCGTCGCGA
>JBBRXR010000061.1:0-7449 GCA_038238485.1 Elusimicrobiota bacterium
GGTCCACGGTCACCGGGCCCACGAATCCGCTGGTCTTCATGTAAGGCCCCATTCGACGCTCCTGTCGGGCGGCGCCGTGATTGAATATGAGGCGTGACACCGGCATGATTTCCATGACCGAGTTGGTCATGAACACCTCGTCCGCCTCCATCAGGCCGGCGACGCTCATTTTCTTCTCCGCCATGAGGTAGCCAGCCTCCTTGCCCACGCGCATCACCCATTCCCGGGTGATGCCAGGCAAAAGGCTGCCGTCGATTTTGGGCGTGAAGACGGCGCCGTCCTTCACGATGAAAACATTGCTCGCGCTTCCCTCGCTGACCTGGCCGCCGCCCGTCAGCAGGATGGCTTCCTGAGCTCCGAGGTTCGTGGCCTCCATCCGGGCCAGGATCTGGTTGAGGCAGTTGTTCGACTTGATGTCCGGAGGGACCGCCTGCGGATCGGTCCGCCGGATGGAGACGACCGCCGCCACGATGCCTTTGCGGTACTGGTCGGCCGGATAGCCGCCGAACTTCGAGCCGGTGATGGCCACCGTGGGACGGGCGCAGCCCTCGATGCCGAAGCCGCGCGGGCCGCTGCCGCGGGTGATGGTCACCCGCACGATCGCCTCGTTCATCTTATTGACGGCGATGACTTTCTGGACGGCGCGGCCGATGTCGATGAGCGACATCGGTGGGGCCAGCTTCACGCCGGCCATGGAGTTGTTCAGCCGGCGCAGGTGGTCCTGAAGCAGGAAGGGCTTTCCCCCGTAAACACGAATCGTCTCGTAAACGCCATCGCCATACAGGAAGCCGCGGTCGGTCACGGGCACCACCGCCTGCTTCTCGGCCAACATCCGGCCATTCACAAACGCCTTCATGTTCGGTCCCTCCCGGCTTCCACCGCAGCCGCGGCCTCGAGCACCGCGCCGGCTTTTGCGTGGATTTCGCGGTACTCCCGGTCGGCCCGCGAATCGGCCACGATTCCCGCTCCCGCCCGCAACGCCAGGCGGCCGCGCTGAATCAGGGCCGTGCGGATGAGAATATTGAATTTCGCGTCTCCATTGCCGCAGAAATATCCGGCGCTGCCATAAAAAATGGACCGGGACGCCTTCTCCAGGGACTCGATGATCTCAATGGAGCTGATCTTGGGGCACCCCGTGATGGTGCCGCCCGGGAACAACGCGGCCACTGCGTCCACGGAAGTTCGCCCGCGCGCCAGTTTTCCTTCCACCTGGGACACGATGTGCATGACGTGGGAGTAGCGCTCCACGCCGAACCGCTCAGTGACCTCGACCGAGCCGGGCACGCACACGCGGCCGAGGTCGTTTCGCTCGAGATCAACAAGCATGATGTGCTCCGCGCGCTCTTTGGGCGACAACAGGAGCTGGCCGCGGCGCCGCCGGTCGTGCTCGGCCGAACGACCACGCGGACGCGTGCCGGCGATCGGGCGCGTCACGGCGTGATCGCCCTGCACGTCCACCAGCAACTCGGGCGAGCAGCTCACGATCCAGGCATCACCGCATTTCATGAGCGCCGCATACGGCGACGGATTTTTTCTCGAGAGACGTTCGTAGAGCGCGACCGGATCCCCGCGAAACGGTCGGTCGAAGAGCAGGCTCAGGTTCGCCTGGTAAATGTCGCCGGCGGCGATACGCTCCTTGGCCGCCACGACCATCGCGGAGAAAACGGCCTGATGGGCCACGCGCACGCGGCCCGCGGCGCGGCGCGCGGACGGGCGCGGCGCGGCAACGCGCCCACGGAGCGCGGCTTCCACGCGCTCGCCGTTGGCGCGGGCGGCCACATGAGAACCGCGGGTGATGACGTCGGTGCGCCCCGCTTCGAAGTCGACGCGAACGACCGCCCCATAGTCGCCGAAAAGGACGGAGGGAAGGCGCGTCGCGTCGGCGCGGCGCGGCAGACGGGCGAGGCCGGGATCGAAACCGCGACCCGCATCGAAGCCGACGAACCCGACAAGGCGCGGGAACGCGTCGAAGCCGCCAGCGTCGAGGCGGCGCTCGAGTGATTTGAGGAGCGAGAGGGAACGGCCGGCCGGAGCGGAGAAGAGCCGTCGCGGCTCTTCAATGGACAGATAGACGACGCGGTCGCCGGGGTTGTTAGATCCGGACCCGAGGAGAAAGCCCTGCCGGGGCCGGGGATGAAGGGCGCGCCAGAACGCCGTGACCGAGACCGGAACGCTTCGGAAGGACGCGACGCGAAGGGGCATTCATCCCTTCACGCGATCAACGGCCTTCTCGGCGACGTCCTTGATCTTCTCCCCCGCCTTCTCCGAGAGCGGCTTGAGTTCGCTGATCGCGATTCTCGCCGCGCCGAGGCCGGACAGATTTCGCCGGAAGCGCGGGCTCTGGAACATCTGTTCAAGCGAGTGGTGAAGCGGTTTGACGACCGCGGATTTCTTCCAGGCCTTGAGCGTTTCGATTTTTGGCGCGGCGGGAACGGCGACGAGGAGAAACGCCGTGACGGCGAGGATGCCGGCCATCGCGCCGGTGAACAATCCGAACGCGCTGTCGATCACGCCGAGGAACACGCCTTCAAACAGGCTGGAGAGCGCGATGCCGGGCACCATGATCATCGCAGCGCCGACCACGAACAGGATCGCGCCGGCGAGGAAGGCGGAACCGGGCACCGCCTTGATGTACGACGCGAACGACAGCGAGTACATGTCGGCCAGAAACGCGCCCACGAACCCGCCCGCGAGGCACGAGGCCGTCCAGAGGCTACCCAGGCGCGCGCCCACGGCCAGGAAAAGGGCCAGGAAGATCAGGAGCGCGACGTCGAGCCAGGTCATTCGGTCAGCGGATCGGCTGTTCGAGCGGCATCATGGTGAAACCGGTGGGGACTTTGGGATAGAAGTAAGTGGTCTTGGGCGGCATCACTTCGCCGGCGCTGGCCACGCGGGCCAACGACGCCACGCCGGGCGACGCGAGCAGGAACCCGACCCACGCGCGGTCTTTCTTCGTGAGCGCGTCCATCCCCTTCACGTCGCGCGTGAAGACGATTTCCTTTTCGGTGAGGAACGGTGTCTCATTGGATTCGCCGAGCGCGAGGTCGTGCAGAACGACGACGTCGAGTTCGCGAAGCGCCGCGGGACGGTGGTGCAGGCAGCGGTCGATGGAGAGGCCCTTCTTAAGCTTGAGAAGGTACTGGCCGTCGCCGTTAACCCAGCCAATCATGCCGACTTCGGCGCGGAGGACCGAGAGAATCGCGTTCACGTTTTTCACGGGAACGATTTCGAACACCGACTCGAGGTGCAGGCGCCATTCCTCGATGGTGCGGTTTGAGCGCACGAGGCGATGCGTCGGCAACATGAGCAAGCCTTTCTCTTCCATTGGGCAGATGTAAGCCATCACGCGGCGAAAGCCCGCGTCGAGCGGCGCCTTCGGCTCGGAGTGAAGGCGGTTTTCCCGGTACGCCCACGAGATCTCGTAACGATGATGGCCGTCGGCGATGTAGAGCTCCTTGGTGGAGAGCATCGCGCGAAGCTCCTTCTGGATTTTCAGGTCGTCGATCTTCCACATGCGGTGCTTCAGGTCCTTGTGTTCGTTCCCGACGATGAGCGGCTTTTTCTTGATTGTCTTGTTCACCCACTTCTGCCACTTCTTCTGCTTGTCGAAGAACAGCCCGAAGATCGGGCTGATGGTGGTGCGCAGCGCGGTGAGCAGCTTGAGGCGATCTTCCTTGGCCTTGGGCAGTGTCTTTTCGTGGGGCTTCACCGAGCCCTTGCCGGGCGTTTCGAGGCGCAGGCCCGAGAGAACGCCGTAGCGCTTGAGCTGACCTTCGGGCGCGAACGGGTCGGAGATTTTGTAGGTCGTCTCAAGGAGATAGAATGCTTCTTTGCGGTCGTTTTGAAGCAGGCCGCTGCCGCGCCAGTCGTTGAGAACGGTGGCGGCGTTGGCATACTTCATGTCTCCGTCGCCGGACGGAAGCTCGACGTGAATAATGTTCTTGGGCAATTTCTTTCCCATTGCCTCGCGCTCTTGCGGAGAGACCACGTCGTAGGGCGGACAAATGAACCGGGAGATATCGTTCTTTTTTTCAGGAACGTAGCGGAGGGCACGAAAGGGCGCGACGTCAACCATGGAGCTGTAGCACCTGACCTTTGTTGAGTTTCACGGCCTTGTCGTAAACAAGCTTGGCGCTGGCCACGTCCTGAATCGCAAGTCCGGTTGAATCGAAAATGGTGATGTCGTTGGCGCTCTGGCGCCCTTTGGTTTTCCCGATGAGAATTTCACCGAGCTGTCCGGCGATGTCGCTGCGGCTGTAACCTTCGTTCGACACGGCCATGTTGAGCTCGCCCGCGTGGGACGCCTGGCCCCATTCGTCGACGACGACGCGCGAACGGCGCACAAGCTTCGTCTCAATTTCCTGTTTGCCCGCCGCGTCGGCGCCGATGGCGTTGATGTGCGTTCCGGGGCGGACGAAGACGTCCTTCACCACGGGAGTCCGCGCGGGCGTGGTCGTGACGATGATGTCCGCGCCGCAGGCTTCCTGCGACGTGGCGACCGGCGTCATCGGCGCGAGCGCGCCGTGGGCGGCGATAAAGGCTTTCGCTTCCTCCATCGTTTTGCCCCACACAAGGACGCGCGTGATTTTGAAGAAAACGAGCAGCGCTTCGAGCTGCGTCTTCGCCTGGCGGCCGCAGCCGACGAGGCCGACGACCGACGACTCCGGACGCGCGAGGGCCTGGGCGGCGATGCCGCCGGCCGCTCCGGTGCGAACCGAGGTCAGCGTGCCCGCGCTCATGAGCGCGAGCGGAAGGCCGGATCGGGGGTCGACGAGCGTCATGATGCCCGCGACGGCGGGCAGGCCCCGCTCCGGGTTCGAGGGCGTCGAGTTCACGATCTTCACGCCGGCCGCCTCGACGGGTGGGTACAAGTACGCCGGCATCGCGCGGAGATCGCCGTCGTACGGCTTGAACTCGAGATAAATTTTCGAGGGCATCTGAACGTTGCCCTGCCCGTGGAGCTCAAAAGCCTGACGAACCGCGGTGATCGCGTCGCCCATCGGCAGGAGCTCCTGCACGTCTTTTTCCGATAGCCAGAGAACTTCCGAACCCAATTTCATTTTTTCCCCACTCCGGCCGCGACGGTGAGAGCGGCCGCAAAAATTTCTTTCGCCTCGGCCATGAGGGCCGGCGTGTGCGCCGTCGATACGAACGCCGCCTCAAACTGCGAGGGCGGCATATACACGCCGCGGTCGAGCAGCGCGTGGAAAAAAGCCGCGAACTGTTTGGTATCCGATTGCGTGGCTTCGAAATAGTTTGAGACGCGTCCGGCGCGAAAGAACACGGTGAACATCGATCCACACTGATTCACCTGCACGCTCACGTTCGCCTTTCGCGCCGACTCGCGGATGGACGCGCAAAGATCGACGGTGGCCTTTTCGAGCGCATCGTAGGGCTTTTTCGTCTTGAGTTCGGTCAGCGCCGCGATGCCCGCGGCCATCGCCACCGGGTTGCCCGAGAGCGTGCCGGCCTGGTACACGGGCCCGAGGGGCGCCAGCTTGTCCATGACGTCCTTGCGGCCGCCGAACGCGCCAACGGGAAACCCGCCACCGATGATCTTGCCGAGGCACGTCAGGTCGGGCGCCAGGCCGAACATCTCCTGCGCGCCGCCCCAGGCCAAACGAAAACCGGTCATGACCTCGTCGAAAATCAGGAGCGCGCCGTTCTTCTTGCAAAGCTTCACGAGCGCGTCGAGAAATCTTTTATCAGGCGTCACCACGCCCATGTTGCCGCACACGGGCTCAACGATCACGGCCGCCACGTTGATGCCCTGACGGAGAAACAGGTTTTCAAGCGCGTCGACGTCGTTGAACGGAAGCACCCACGTGTTCTTCGCGAGGAAATCCGGGACGCCGGCGCTCGACGGAACGCCGAACGTCGTGGCCCCCGATCCCGCCGCCACGAGCAACCCGTCGGAATGGCCATGGTACCCGCCTTCGAATTTGACGATGCGCACGCGCTTGGTCCACGCGCGCGCCAGGCGGATGGCCGTCATCGTGGCTTCCGTACCCGACGTCGTGAAGCGGACCTTGGAAATGGAGGGGAACGCGTCTTTCACGAGCTTCGCCAGTTCGACCTCGCCCGCGCACGTCGCGCCGAACGAAGTTCCGTTGCCCACGGCCGCGCGCACGGCCTCGAGGACGGGCGGCGCGTTGTGGCCGAGGATCATCGGCCCCCAGGAGCCGACGAAGTCGATGAATTTGTTTCCGTCGACATCCTCGATGTGGGCGCCTTTGGCGCTCGCGATGAAGCGCGGCGTTCCCCCGACGGCGCCGAACGCGCGCACCGGCGAGTTGACGCCGCCCACGAGATGCTTGGAGGCTTCAGCGAAGAGGGCTTCTGATTTTTTTACTTTTTCCACTTGATGGTGCAGCCGATGGCGAACGTTTCGGCTTCCGCGGGCTGACGACCCTGCGTGATCGCGGCCAGCGCGTCTTTCAGATAGCGTTTGGTGACTTTGGCCGGCTCCTGCCAGTTATCGTCGATGCGCCCGGTGTAGGCCAAGGCCCGGTTCTTGTCGAAAACGAAGAGGTGCGGCGTGTGCGTGCCGCCGTACGCGCGGGCGACGTCCTGCGTTTCGTCGCGCAGGTAGACAAAGTTGAACTTCCGGTCTCTCGCGCGCCCCACCATATTCTCGAACGAATCGTCGGGATGCGTGGATGCGTCGTTCGAATTGATGGCGATGAAGCGCGCCTGGCCCTTGAACTGGTTCTGCAGTTCCATCACGCGGTCTTCATAAGCCTGAACGTAAGGGCAGTGATTGCAGCTGAAGAAAACGACCAACGCGGTCTCGGAGAAGTCATCGAGCGAATAGGTTTTCCCATCGACGGCGAGAAGGGAAAAATCCGGGGCTTTGGTTCCGACCTTCATCTTGTTGGTTTCAGCGACTCCCACGGGCGGCTCCTTTGGCTTTGGGCTCCTGCAGGCCCAGCAGCTTTTTCAATTCGTCAAAACGAATCATCTCTCCTCGCACGCGGTCCACGCTCCCGTCGTCGAGAATAGCGCGCGCCAGTCGACGCATCGACGTCGCGGCCATCATGAGCGACTCCACCGGGTAGACGATGATTTTGTAGCCCCAGCGTTCCAGGTCCCTGGCCGGCACGTTCGCGGTGCGGCCGCCGGTCAGCATGTTCACGAGCAACGGCCCCTTCACCTGCGTCGGGATCTTCTCGATCTCATCGGCGCCATGCGGCGCCTCAATGAACGCCACGTCGGCGCCCGCCCGGCGGTACAGTTTCGCGCGGCGGACGGCCTCGGCGATGCCTTTGCCTTCGCGCGCGTCCGTCCGGGCAATGATCACAAAATTGGGGTCGATGCGGGCATCCACGGCGGCCCGCAGCTTCACGACCATCTCTTCGGCCGGAATCACGTCCTTGCCCGCGAAATGTCCGCACCGCTTGGGTGAGACCTGGTCTTCCAGGATCACGCCCGCCGCGCCCGCGCGCTCGA
>JBBRXR010000062.1:0-7357 GCA_038238485.1 Elusimicrobiota bacterium
GCACCCGAATGTCGAGCGCCCGCGCCGTCGAGCGGAGTGTCTCGGTGAGCCGCTTGTCTTCGTCCGAAGGCTCCGTGTATCCCGAGGGATGGTTGTGCGCGAGGATGATGCCCGCCGCGTGTCGCGCCAGCGCGCCCTGAATGATTCGCCGCGGGTACACCGCCACCTGGTCGACCGTGCCTTCGTTCACCACTTCGCTTCCGAGGACTTCGTTCTGCACATTGAGGAAGATCACCATGAACGCCTCGTGCGGGAGGCCGCCGATGCGCGCGGCGGCGAAGTCCGCCACGGCCCGGGGTGAAGAGAGGAAGGATTTTTTATGGATGCGTTCGGCCAACGCGGCCGCCGAGATTTCCTTGACCAGCTTCAGTAGCACGGCGCAGGCCGGCCCGGCGCCATCGATGGCGGCGATCTCGTGTGGCGCGGCTTCCATGACACCGCGCAGGCCGCCGAAGCGGGCGATCAAGGCGCGCGCGATCGGTTTGACGTCCCGGCGACCGAGCGCGAAGGTGAGGAGCAGTTCGAGGAGTTCGTAACCCGGCAGAGCGGCCGGAGCGGCGAGGAAACGCTCGCGCAGCCGGGCGCGATGGCCCGTGTTGCCCGACGGTGAATCGATGTCCGACATGAGAACCTCCCGGAGGGGAGTTGTCGGAGGGGACCTACTTTTCTGCTTTCTTGAAACCGGCCGGAACGTCGAACTGGTCCGCGGGAACGGACGTGAGCTCGATGGCCGTCACTTCATGATACGTCGAAATCGAGGGCTGCCCTTCGCGGGCCGCTTCTTTCTTCTCCTGGTTGGCGAGCATCTTCTTCTTCGCCAAGTTGCCGAACAGGCTGCCCGCCGCGCCGGCCACGCCGCCGGACAGGTCCACTTTGTCATCGCCGGCCTGCGCCTGCTTTTGCTGGGCGGCGGCATCCTTTCGGGCCGCGCTCACGCGTGCGTCCTCCACCACGAACCATTTCGATTCGGTCACGATCGGAAAACCGTTGATGGACTCCATTTTCTTTTTTGCCTGCGCCAGCGTCTCTTCGGCATTCGCCTTGTCGACGCCCATCATCATGGCGAGCGCACCCGGGCTGAACGCCTGGCTGTCTTTCGGAGAAAGTTTGAGCCCCAGCTTGGACATGTAGGCCTGGAAGAAAGTCGTCTCCTCGTCCACGGCCTTGTGCAGCGTCGCGGTCCATGGCGTGGCCCAGACGTTCGTTTCAGATTTGAAGGTCGTCACCTGCTTGGTCTCGATTTCTTCGACTTCCACCGTCAGCTTCACGGCGCTTTCCTCGGTGGGAAACCCGTTGATGGTCTTCTTCTGGCCGGTCTTGTTGACGGTGAACTCGGTCTTCTTGACGCGGTGCGTCTGCTTCCCGGCCTTCTCCGGCTTGCCGGGCTTGTCCGTCGGTTCCGGGCGCTCCATGTCTTTGAACTGCGCGGAGATCGTACGTTCCGTGTAGCTCTTCTTGGCGGGGAGGACCGTCCAGACCTTATCGAGGTCGACGCGCGTGATAACCACGGCGTCTTTCGGCCGAGCGAGCATGCGCATCATGCGTCCCGCGTAGGTGAGGTCGGAGAGGTCGCGCGACTTCTGGCCGGAGATGGAGCGGGTGTCGGTCCCTTCGAAAGCGCCGAAGCCGTTGTAGCCGCCGCTCTTGATCTTCGAACGGAGGGTGACGTCCGCGCGCGCGGGAACTGACAGCGCGACGAGAATAAGCGGCAGAGCGAGAAGACGGGGCGTCATGGCGGATTTACATCAACGGCTGGATTTCTTTCCAGTTATCGATGAGGTAGGTGAGGTCGGTGATGTTGAAGCCCTTGGCCTTGCCCATCTTTTCATCGCCGTCTTTGGTGGAGTAGAAATTGCGCTTTTCGAGCAGGGCGCCCGTGTCCTTGCCGTTCACGATCCAGTGGACGATTCTCACTTTGTTGACGCCGCCCATCGCTTCCTGGACGGTCAGGTCTTTGATGACTTTGCATTCAATGCTTTTGGGTTTTGCTTCCAAGGGACACCTCCGCTTCGAATCGATTAAGGCTCGAGTTCCGAGAGCATTTCACTTTCGGCGCTGGGAATCAAACGCGGAAGCATCTTCTCTCGCAGGGCCGGAACCCGCCATCCGAAGGCCAGCGCCCCCGCCAGCGAGGCCGCACCGCCCAGCAGAACGGTCAGGGGCGCCCCCCAACGCGCGGCGAGCGCGCCGCAGATGAGACCGCCCACCGGCGCCATCCCCATGAGCGAGGTGACGTACAGGCTCATCACGCGCCCGCG
This sequence comes from Elusimicrobiota bacterium, assembly GCA_038238485.1. Taxonomy (GTDB): domain Bacteria; phylum Elusimicrobiota; class Elusimicrobia; order F11; family F11; genus JBBRXR01. The sequence continues at coordinate 2,259 of JBBRXR010000062.1, forward strand.
TTTGTCCTCGGCGGAGATGGTTTGAAGCACGGTGTTGCAGGCCGCCATCATGATCATCACACCCAACCCCGCCGCAAAGAGAGAGAGGGACGACAGCCAGAAGCGCGTGGACATTGAAAAAAAGATCAGTCCGACCCCGAAAAGGCCCGCGCCGACTGGGATGCGTCGCTCAAGGCCGCCCGCGCGACCGCGCGAGGTCAAATACAGCGCTCCCAACAACGCGCCGACGCCGGAAGAGGCGGTGAGGTATCCCATCGTGCGCGCGTCGCCGCCCAGAATTTTGGTCGCAAACACCGGCATCAGGACGGTGTAGGGCATCCCGGTGAGACTCACCACCGCGAGCAGGGCGAGGAGCGTCCCGATGGCCGGCGTGCCGAACGCGTACGCGAGGCCATCGCGAAGCCCACCCAGCACCGGTTTCCGCGACTCGGCCGTGCGCGGCGCTGGCGTCGTCCGGATCAAGAGAAGAGCCGCAATGACCGGCAAAAAGCTCGCGGCGTTCAGCGCGAAGCAGGCGGACTCGCCGGTCGTGGCGATCACGAGGCCCGCGAGCGCTGGGCCGATGAGGCGTGTGAGGTTGACCATGGTGGCGCAAAGGGCGATGGCGTTGCCGAGATCCGCCTTGTCTTCAACGAGGTCTGGGATGAGGGACTGGCGCGTGGGCATGTCGAGCGAGAACACGACGCCGAAGCAAACGTTGAGCGTCAGCACCTGCCACACGCGCACCGCGCCGGTCCAGGAAAGGGCCGCGAGCGCGGCGGCCTGCGCCATCAACAGCACCTGGGTGACGAGGAGCACGCGCCGCCGGTCGAGCCGGTCGGCCAGCACGCCGGCGAACGGGGAGAGGAACAACATCGGGATCTGCCCGCAGAAAACCGAAACGCCCAGGAGCGCCGTCGAGCCGGTGAGACGGTACACGAGCCAGCTCATGCCGAGCTGCTGCATCCAGGTGCCGATAAGAGAAACGCTCTGCCCCATGACGTACAGACGGAAGTTGCGCGCGCCAAAGGCGCGCAGGGGGAAGGGCGGACTCATTTCTTCGTTCGTCGGGCGGGACGGACGGGAGCGACCAACTTTTCCTTCATCGCTTTGGACAAACGCTTGATGGCCGCTTCACGGATCAGCGCGGCGGAGCGAGACAGCCCTTCCTCGCGGTGAACGATGGCGAGCGGCCGGCGCAACCGCGTGTAAGCCGCGCCCCGCCCCGACGCGTGGGAGGCGAAACGCGCCTCCACGTCCTTGGCGATGCCGGTGTAGAGCGATCCGTCCTCACAGCGGAGCAGGTAGACGCTCCAGTCGGGCGGGCCCGCCTTCTCCATGCCGCGAATCATTCGAAGGTATTTGTCTTTCAAGGGTTGGTCCGTCGACATTATATGATGGGGACATGGAACTCCACGAAGAAGCCTTGGCCCGATTCAGCGAAGAATTCAAAGCCGCCACCGCTTGCGGTCTAAAGGAACCGACGGCCGTGACGGTCGCGACGGCCTCGCCGGCGGGCCGGCCGTCGGTACGCACCGTGCTTCTCAAATTTTTCGACAAGCGCGGGTTCGTGTTCTTCACGAACATGGAGAGCCGGAAGGGCGTCGACATCCGTGAGAATCCACGCGTTGCGCTCTGCTTTTACTGGGGCCCGCTTGAGAAGCAGGTGATCGTGGAGGGGGATGCTTCGTTTGTTTCCGACGCGGAAGCCGACGCCTACTGGTCAACGCGCGCACGCGACAGCCAGATCGGCGGCTGGGCGTCGCTCCAGTCGCGCCCGCTTGCCGAACGCCAGGATTTCCTTGAGCGCATCGCCGATGTCGAGGCGACGTACGCGCTCAAACCGGTGCCACGCCCCGCCCACTGGAAAGGGGTCCGCATTTCGCCCGTTCGCATGGAGTTCTGGAAAGGCCTTCCTCACCGGCTCCACGAGCGCACCCTGTACGAAGCGGCGGACGGGCGCTGGTCGAAGACGCTTCTCTACCCCTAATCCTTAGAAACTTCGCCTGCCCGGCGCCGTAACCATAAGAGCGGAAAACCGCTGGAGGGCCCCCGAATGAAAAATGCCAATCGCGCTACAGTGCAACCGCATTCCCCGCGGCGTGAGCGCCGCCGTCCCGAGAACGCCGCGGAGCGCCGTTTTGTCGCCGCCTGGGGCGATGAGAACGCCAGGATGGAAGAAGAAGCGCTCCGCTCCCATGCATCGCCGTGGCGCCGGGTTCGGGACTTTTCCCGCAGCCGCACCGGTCGAATCGTCATGCTCGCGCCGCTGGGCGCGCTGGGCGCGCTGGGCGCGTATCTGCTTCTTCGGCGTGCCCGCAAGAGCTAACCCGCCCCCCAGCTGAACTTCCAAGAATGGGCGCGCGTAGAGTGATGAACGGCATCACCACGAGAGGCATGTACATGGGAAATACCGCAACACTTCAGAAGGCCGTCTGCGAAGAATGTGGGCTGCCTGCATCGGAATGGAAAGGAAATCACGGACGCGGCATCCGGGAACGCGCGGGACGGGCCTGTTGCCTCAACTGCGCGGAGGGCCTGGGTTGCAACTGCAAAGAAACGGGTGTGAAACGCCAAGTCGTCGTGATTGATGAGAGCCGGACCGCCGTTGTTAAGAAAATCGATCGCCATATGAAAGCGTGGCAGTCCAAGATCAAAAGCATTCAAGACGGCGGCCGCCCCAAGAAGAAGTAAGCGGTCGGCCGGTTGTCTCGAATGCCGTTCTAGTTGGCTTTCTCGGCTCGCACGTCGTCCCGCTTGAAGAGATGGACGACAATTTCATCGCCCCGGAAAGAAGCTCCCACCATGTGACGGCGAATAAGCGAACCGACCGCCATATAAACCAGTTCCGAAGGCCATTCGAGCTTCGAGACAACGTCTCCCAGCGAAACAGGACCGCAGGTCTCAAGCGAGAGAAGAACTTCTCCACCAATCAGGCCGAGGGTGGTGTTGACGGATTCGGACGGCGTTTCTTCAATGGCCGCGACGGCCGATGATGCTTTGTTCTTCATAATGATGAAATCCCCTTCGTTTTAGATGTGTCCCTCCCTTACGGCCCATCTCGAAAATTAGTTTTCCCTTTTTGGCGTGCGAACGAAGGTGTCCGAAACCCGTAAGCGCTCAAGACACCCAAGGAGACCATGGATACCACCACCGCATCGCCCGTCGTTCCTCAATATCGAAAGCCCCGAAACACCACGCTGGTCAAGGCAGGCCACCCCTATCCGCTGGGCGCCACGTGGGACGGCATGGGCGTGAACTTTGCAATCTTTTCGGCCCATGCTCAGAAGGTGGAGTTGTGCCTCTTTGATTCGGCGGACGCCACGAAGGAGTCCGTTCGCATTGAACTCACTGAATGTACCGATATGGTCTGGCATTGCTTCGTCTCGGACATGCGTCCCGGCCAACTTTACGGCTACCGCATCCATGGTCCGTACGAGCCCGCGAAAGGTCACCGCTTCAATGCCAACAAGATTGTGCTCGACCCCTACGCCAAGGCGATCGGCCGCAAGCTTCGCTGGTCGGAGACCCTGTTCCCTTACCGCCTCGGACATCCCGACGAAGACCTTTCGTTCGATGAACGCGATAACGCCGCCGAGGCGCCGCTCGCCGCGGTCGTCGACCCTTCTTTTACTTGGGGCGACGACAAATCGCCGGCTGTTCCGTGGCAAAAAACAATTATTTATGAAGTACACCCGAAGGGATTCACCAAGAAGATGGAAGATCTCCCGGAAAATATCCGCGGCACCTACGCCGCGATCGGATCGGCACCGGTCATTGAATATCTGACCAAGCTCGGGATCACCACACTCGAGATTCTACCGGTCCATTCCCACGTGGATGACAAGTTTCTTGAGGACCGGAAACTCACCAACTATTGGGGATACAACACGCTTTCCTTCTTCGCCCCCGACAGCGCCTACTCGGCGAGCTCGGTGCCCACCGACACGCTTCGCGAGTTCAAGCAGATGGTGCGTGCGCTCCATGCGGCGGGGATCGAAGTGATCCTCGATGTCGTGTACAACCACACCGCTGAAGGGAATCACATGGGTCCGATCTTGTCGCTCCGTGGCATCGACAACGCGAATTACTACCGGCTCATGCCGGACAACCAGCGCTATTACATGGACTTCACCGGCTGCGGCAACACGCTGAACATGACGAGCCCGAAGGTTCTTCAGCTCATCATGGACAGCCTCCGCTACTGGGTGCTGGAAATGCACGTCGACGGTTTTCGGTTCGATCTCGCGAGCGCGCTCGCGCGCGAGCTTTTCGAAGTGAACCGCCTGGGCGGATTTTTCGACATTATCCAGCAGGACCCGATCCTCTCCCAGGTGAAGCTCATCGCCGAACCATGGGACCTGGGCGAAGGCGGTTACCAGGTCGGTAATTTCCCGATCGGTTGGACCGAATGGAACGGGAAGTATCGGGATTCCGTGCGCCGCTTCTGGAAGGGAGATGGCGGGCTCGTCTCCGAAATCGCCACGCGCGTGTCCGGGTCGAGCGACTTATATGAAAGCGGCGGGCGGCGTCCTTACGCGAGCATCAACTTCATCACCTGCCACGACGGCTTTACCCTCAAGGACCTCGTCAGCTACAACGAGAAGCACAACGAGGCGAACGGAGAGGAAAGCCGCGACGGCGAAAGCCACAACAACAGCTGGAACTGCGGCGCTGAGGGGCCGGTCGAGGATCAGAACGTCAATGCGCTGCGCGGACGCCAGATGCGCAATCTGCTTTCCACGCTTCTCCTCTCACAGGGCGTGCCGATGATCTGCGGCGGCGATGAATTCGGCCGTTCCCAGGGCGGCAACAACAACGCTTACTGCCAGGACAACGACATCACGTGGTTCGACTGGAACCTGACGCCGGACCAGGAGACGCTTCTCGAATTCACGCGCAAGCTGATCGCGCTCCGAAAAACGAACCCAGTCCTCCAGCGCCGGAAATTCTTTCAGGGTTCGATCCGCGGACGCAAGGACATCACGTTTTTCAATCCCGCGGGCAAGGAGATGGACGATGAGGCCTGGAACAACGGATTCGTCCGTTCTCTTGCCGTTCGACTCGCCGGCGACATGATCGCCGACCGGGACGAAAATGGACAGACGATAACGGGAGAC
>JBBRXR010000063.1:0-7329 GCA_038238485.1 Elusimicrobiota bacterium
GCTCCAGAGGCAGGCGTGTTACCATTACACCACAGGGCAAATAAGGAAGGCGCCCGTAGTATATCGGATTTTTGTTCGGGTTAAGAGTGGCGGTTGTGAGTGGTATCGGACAGGTCGAGAATCGAGGAGAAGAAGAACCGCCAGAGGTGGAGGGTGAGGCCGTAGGTTAAGTCGGTCACGGGAGAATTCCTTTCTGCAAAAATTTTGATTCGGTAAGAACCTATAGGCATTGCCCCAACCAAACAAGGCCTAATTCCTCGTTTATTCGCTGTTGTGCGATAAGTCACACCTCCATTGCTTGATTCCCACCTAAAAATCAGCGTGTTTTGTGTCGTTTCCGCCCTCCGCCTTTACCGCAAAATCGTTGAAGCTTAAGGCCTTCTTAAGATGAAACTCCCTATATCCTTCCTTAATAGATATGTGGTTGCGCAGAACCCTCTCACTTCTGATTTTCACCACGTTTTCTGGGCAGATTGTCCTCGGCGCCAGCGCCGAGTCTAATTTCTGGAACGAGCGCCGCCGCCAGTTGGGCGACCACGCTGCGCAGACCAAACCCGTGCAATTGGCCGCGCTTCCGTCGCAGGCCATTCTCAATCAACTCCCCGCCTCCGCTCTCTCGCTCTCGGCGATCGCGCGTCCCGCTGAGCGTCCCCTCCGCGGCATTGCCCCCGCGGGCCCGGTAGCGGCGCTCGCCGAATCGATTCCGCTCCAGCAAGCCAACCTGGGCGAGACCTATTCGCCGAAGGACGCGTCCACGCCGCCTGTCGTCATCGTCCAGGACATTCATCTCAATCACGAGGCGCAGCTCAACATTTCCGCGGTGCTCACCAGCCTCGCCGGCGCGCGCGTCGACGTCGTCGGCGTGGAAGGTGCGTTCGAGAAATTCGACTTCACGCGCTTCCTCGCTTTCCCGGAGCGGAAGGTCACCGCCGAGGTCGCGCGCGGCTTCATTGATCGCGATCTCATTGCCGCGCCGGCCTACGTCGCGCTCACTTCTCCCTCGGCGCCGCACTTCGTGGGCGTCGACGCCGCCGCGCCGTACGCGGCGAACGTCACCGCTTACCTTCAGGCCAGCGAAGCGAAGGCGGCGGCGCAGGCGCGTCTCGAGAACGAGCGCCGCACGATGGCCGAGGAAAAGAAAAATATTTTCTCCGCCTCCCTGCGCGACTTCGATGGACTTCGAGAGGCGTATCACGCCAACGGCATTTCGCTCGGCGTTTACGTCGAGCGGCTCTCGCGCTGGTCGGACGCCACCGATCTCGAGATCGACCAGTTCCTCGAAGCCTACGCGATGGAGCGCGGGCTCGACTTCGCAAAGGTGGACGTCGAGCGCCGCCGCGTCATCGAGGCGCTCGCCCGCAAACTCTCGTCGGAGGAACTGTCCGCGCTCGTCGCGCGCACCGTGGCGTACCGCGCGGGCCGCGTGGGCTTCGGCGACTATTACCGGGAGCTCAAGGCGCTGTGCGCCGGCCACGGCATCGTGCTCGCCGCCACGCCCGTTTTCGACGCTTACGTGCGTTACGTCCTTTTGTCCGACGGCATCCGCCCCGACCGATTGTTTGTTTCGCTCGCCCGCCTCGAACGCGGCGTGGTGGAAAAGCTGGCGACGACGCCCGCCCAGCGGCAGCTCGCGGACCGAAGCGAGCGGCTGTCGCTCGCGCTGCGTCTGGTCGATTTCTCTCTCACGCCCGATGAGTGGACGCGTTACCAAGAACTCAAAGCCGCTGCCGCGGACCAGGGGCTGGCGCCGTTTGAAGCCTTCTACGCCCGTGCCGACGAGCGGAGCCACGCGATGGTGGACGCGCTCCTCAAACAGCCCACGTCGGGCGCGCGGGCGATCGTGGTGGGAGGTTTCCACACGCCCATGATCGCGCGCCTGCTGCGGGAGAAGAAAATCCCCACGCTGATCGTCTCTCCGCGCATTACGAAAGTGGACCTCGCGGCGGGCTCGGCCTACCTGTCGATCTTCACGCGCGAGAAGGCGTCGCTCAATCAGCTCTTCGAAGGCCAGGCGCTGTTCCTGAGCCCGGTGATGGTGGCCGGCGTGGGCACGAACGCCGCGCCCGCGCGCGAGCGCTCCGATTTTCTCGAGGGCACGCTCGCCGCGCGCGAACCAGGCACGCCCGGTTATTCGCTCAAGCCCGGCGACGACGGCTTCGTGCGCGTGCGGAATAAGTCAGGCGGTCTCGACGTGGAGGTGAACCCGGCGCGTTACGAACGTCGCGCGTCGCTGCGGGGGCTTCCCACCAATTCTCTTTTCGACCGCGCCGCCCGCCTCATCGCCGGGCCGCGCCTGGCCGCGTACCGGATCTATACGGCGCTGGTGGCGCCGGGCGTGGAGACGCCGGTGTTCGGCGCCGTTCTTCTTCTCATGAAGCCGGTGGCGGCGACGATTCTGAATGCGTCGCCCACGGTCGCCGCGCTCCTCGGCCCGACGGGCGGCCTCGCGGCGGCGATCATTCCCGGTCTCGTCGCGCTCGCGTTGGCGGCGGCGATCCTCACGGTCTTTCATGCCGCGCTCAACCGCGATGTCCGCTCCGCTTCTCTTCGCGGTTGGTTCTTCGGCGCCGTCGTTGTGTCCGCGCCGTTCCTGATGCCGTCTCTCTTTTGGGCGGCCGGGCTCAGCTTCGTCATTCACGCCGCCTGGAACAGCGCGGTGGTGTTCGGCCCCCGCCGTGGATGGGCGATGCCGTCGTTCCTCCGCTTCCCCCTTTCCCTTCTCGGCTTCCGTTCGCCGGGTCTATCGGAGGAGGCGGAGCAGCTCCTCGGCGCGCGGAGAGGCCTCGCCTTCACCGATGATCCCGACGCGCTCGACGCTCAGCTCGTCGCGCAGGCCCGCTCGGACGGACGGCCCTACCTGCGCGTGGTGCTTCGGAACCAAAGCGACCTCGATCGGCTTACGCGGCGGGTGAAAGCGGAGGGAGGAAAACTCGTGCCGTCCGAAGGCCCGCTCGGAGAGATGATCAAGGGCGGCGGCATCCTGTTCATCGACTACCGGCAGTCGGACCCCAAGCTCGTGGAGGGGTTCAACTCGCTCTTCGATCCGGTTCCCTATTATGGAGATGACCGCGCCTCGGACCAACTTTATGTCGTCGGCGCCGTCGACGTCGCCAATCTCAAGACGTATCCCGTTTCGTTCTACTCCCGCTTCAAGTACATCACCACGCTTCGCGCGCGGATGGAGGATCCGCTCACCCTCGTGCGAGACGGCAGCGCCGCCGATGAGGTGGAGGTGGAAGTGTTTGAATCGCCCGACATTCGGCAAGCATTGATCGGCCGTCACATGCTCGATGAACAGGGTCGCGTTCAGTTCGAGCCCGGCGCGCTGGTGCGTGAAGCGGAAGCGGCGCGCCGCGAATCACGCGCGATGCGGCCCATCGTCATTAAGGGCGCGCGGTGGAGCGAGCCGGCCGTCGCCGATCTCGTCCGGCAGATCATCGTCAAAGGCGAAGTGGAGGCGAACGGCGAGACCATCAAGCTTCCCGCGGACATGCGCATTCTTCGGCGCGACGGCGCCTACGCTGGTCGGCCCGTCGAGAACAAGCGGCTCCTTCTCGCGCGTCCGGGCGCGGCGTCCACGGAAACGACGTGGGTGATCAACCGTGAGAACATTGATTCACTCTTTCAACGCACAGAAGTCACCGCCGACCGGAAACTGGTTCAGCGCCCCGGCCTCCTGGATCAGCCGCGCGTGCGCCTCGTGGTGAGTGACGTCCTGCCGGACTGGGTGTGGCACCGCCTCATGCATTCGGCGGCGGACATCACCGTCGAGGTCGTGGCGGGCGTGCCGGTGCCCGAGGCCTATCGCGGGCTGCGGCCCGAGAGTTTGAAGGCGGCGCGTTTCACGGCGGACGTCCGGACGTGGGACGCGATGTCGGGGCGCAAGGCGTTCCTCGTCGAGTCGAGCGACCGCGGGTTCGTCGTTGCGCGGGCGCGTGCCGAGTTCGGCGGCCAGCCCCTTGTCCTCTCCGTGACGGCGGAAACCAATCTCAACTCGCTGATCTCTACGACGAAGATCGACACCGTGGCCGGCGACCGCGTTTTCGAGTCGGAGCGTCAGACGCTCATGCAGGCGCTGCGCGCGGGCCGCACCGTGATCATTGACGCGGCGGAGTCGAACCCGTCGTTCCTCCGCCAGCTCGAGACCGCGCTCTACGACCAGCCTTATCTCATGGAGAACAATGAGCGCGTCGGCCTGGCGTCCTTGCCGGGCCGTCTCGTGGTGGTGGCGCGGCCGTCTCCCGAGACGTTCGACGTGGGCGGAACGCGCGCCCGGGTCGAGCCGAGCGACGCCGACATGGCGTCGTCGCTGGCGGCGGAATTTCCCGGCCGGTTCAACGAGCGGGACTTTCAGCGGATACTGGAGCTGCGGAACATTTTCTCGACCATCCCGGCGTCGCCGCGTCCTGGCGTCTATCCGTCGGAGGTGAACTTCCGGTTCGATCGACTTCGACTTCTCTACGGCTTCAATAACTGGCTCGAGGCGTTCGAGAACGTATTCATCGCCGATTACGCGGACGCGCCGGAGGTGGCGGCGTTCATGCGCGTGGCCGTGCGCATGACGCTCGCCCAGGACGAGCCCGGCCGCCGCGAAGGAACGATCGCGGCCGTGAAACTCGACCGCGCGCTCGAGAAGATGGTGCCCTCGCTGCCGGCGGAGGCCTCCACCTGGCAACTGGCCGATAGCCTCAGCCTCGACCTCCTCCAGGCTCATGCGCCGGAACTCAAGTTCGGCTCGGCGCCGATGGACATCTTGAACCGCGTGGTGGGGCCGGCGCTCGTGCGCGACGCCACGGGCGAGCGCCAGGCGTATTTCCGCGACCGCTTTTTCGTGAAACGCGGCGCGGAGGTCGGCGCCGCCGCCATCGATCACGGCACACGCGTGGGCGAGACCAGCTGGCAGGAGATGACGGAGAAAGCCGTCCGGCTCATGAAGCGCTTCAACATGGTTTTCCTCAAGGGCTCGCCGGGTACCGGCAAAAGCAAACTGGCGGGCGACCTGGCCGCCGAGCTGGGCTTTACCGACGCGGAGCGCGTGAACCTGACCGCGGGTGCCGACATCACCGAGGCCGACGTCCTCGGCCGCGCCTACTTCGACGGCCAGCGCACGCGGCGCGAAGATGAAGACCCGGATGCGGGGCCGGAGGCGGCGCCGATCGCGCGGTGGCGCAAGATGCCGCGCGGTCTCCTCGTCATCGACGAGGCCAACCTTACCGATCCCTATTTCTGGAACATGATCGCCGACAAGGTGGGCCCGACGCACCAGGTGATCTTCACAGGCAACCAGGACACGCTCGCCGGCCGCCAGATTCAGGACCTCCTGCGCGAGCGCGTCGTCACGCTGCCCTTCGCGGAGTTCGGCGACGACTTCATCAAGGCGCGCATCGACGAGTATCTCTCGAACAACAAGAACGATCGCCCGGCGCTTCGGGACGCGATCTTTAACCTCACCGAGCTCTTCCGTAAGATGGGGCGCGACCAGGTTTTTTCCCTTCGCGACGTGCAGGAGCTCGTGGCGCGCGTGAACGTGTTCCTCCCGTCGGACGCCCTTAGCGGCGTCGCGCTCGTCGCCTGGCAGCAGTACCAGGGGACGTTCTCGCCCGAAGAACGGCTCGCGCTCCGTCACCTCATTCATGAGAAGTTCGGCGTGGACGTGGAGCTGGCCGAGCAGGAGGCCGCTCGGGCGCTCATTGCCGCCAAGGGCGCGGCGTTCGCCGCGAACCGTGTCGCGCTGGTGCCGTCGGCAGCACGCACGGTGCTGGGCATCGTCGACTTCCTTCGCCTGCGCACCGCGCGCATCGCGGGTGACACGCGCCTGCAGGGCAAGCGCGGCGTGATTTACGAAGGTCCGTCGGGCCGCGGAAAAGACGTGCTGCTCATCGCCGCGCTTCGCGACCAGGGATTCATGGACGCCAAGGACCTGCGCGACGGCGACGCGGCCAGCGACGCGGCACGCCGGGAAAAGCGGGTCTACTCTCACGTCAACGCCTCTCTCGACTACGACAAGATGGTGAAGACGATCCGCGAGGCGCAGGATAAGGGCTTCATCGTGATCGTCAGCGAAATGAACCTTCTGCCCTCGGCGATTCTCGAGGGCAAGCTCAACGACGTGCTCACGGGAAAAGCGGACGTGGGCTTCGGCTTCTTCGCCACGATCAATTCCGAAAGTTTCGGCGGCCGCGAAAAATTGTCGACGGCACTGCAGAACCGCGTCGTTTATCAGAAAGAGAGCGATTACAGCGAAGCGGAGTTGCGGGAGATCGCCATGGCCCACGCTCAATGGGGCGGCGCGAAGGCCGGGGCGCAGACCGCGCTGGTCGAGGCGGTCGTGAAGACGCACGTGTGGATCCGCGACCAGATTGCCGACGAGCGTTACCATCCGACCACGCGCGACCTTCTCGCCGCCGTCACGCGCGCGCTGGCGCTGGGCAGCGCCGATGATGCCGTGAAAATGGTGTATGGCCCGCTTTTCCTCACGCACGTCCTGGGCCGGGGCGCGCCGACGGCCGCGGAACTCACGGGCGAACGCCCCCGGGTCGACAACATCGGCATGCTCAACCGGATCGGCACGGCGCTACTCACGGCGGGGGGCAAACCGTTCCGGCTGAATATCGACGCCTCCGACCCGACGCAGGCGGGCGGTTACCACTCCGAGTCGGACAACTCCGTGACCATGCGTTCCGAGGCGTTCAAGACGAGCCATTGGCTCGACACGTTCTGGCACGAGATCAGCCACGGACTGTTCACCCGCGATTTCCCTGGGCTCGTTCCCACCGAGACCGACGCGCTCGACCCGGTTTACCAGGACCTCGAAGACCTGAGGCACCTGAACGCGTTCACGTTCTTCTTCCCGGAATCGCGGGCCAATCGCCCGACCGAGAATGAAATCCGGTTGGCGACGATCGCGAACGCGCTCGATGATCGGGACCTGGTGGCGTGGATGCGCCAACGCGAGCGGCCGCTGACCGCGCGCCACCTTTTCCAGTACGCGCTCACCACCTACGCCAAGGAGCGAGTCACGCGTGAGCAGCTGGAAGGTTTGGCGGAACTCATTGACGGTCTCTTTGAAGTCAATCCGCTCACGGTCGCGCTTCGCCACCTGGACGGCGCCGTCGCGATCCGCAACGCCATTCCGAAGACGCTCAATGAAAACGACATTCGCTTCCAGCAGCATCGCGCGCTCGTCCTGATGAACGCAATGCGCGATGATTACAGCGCCATTCCCGAGGACGATCAGCCCCCGCCCCCGGAGGTTGCCGCGGGCAAGCAGGAGAGCGCCAAAGCCGACGCCGTCGAGTTCCTCAAGCAGATCGACCTTCGCCCCGTGCC
>JBBRXR010000064.1:0-7285 GCA_038238485.1 Elusimicrobiota bacterium
ACCATGGTGCTGGACTTCGTTGAATGCCGAGTCACGAATCCGGTGAAGATGGCCGACTGGGGATCCGTCGATGAGAGTCGCGGCGTCCTGTGCCTGTGCTGTGGATGGAAGGGGAGCCTGGGCGAGTGCGGCAAGACGACCACCGCCGATGCCCGGACCTACGCTTGTGAACAGTGCTCGATGGTGCTGGTGGCCCGAGTGGCGCCAACCGTCATCCCGCTGCGGGTGCGTGCGGCCCGTGAATGGTGGGAGCAGGATCGTCTGAACTCCGCCGTGGCCTGATCGTAAGGTTCAGAAGAGGAACCCCATGAACATTCGTCACCTATTTGGAAAACCCCTGCCTCGCGCGCTCATCGCCGGCAATGCCGTCAGTCTCTCGTGGACGTCCACTTTGATGCTGCTGGCGGGCGCCGGACTGGTCACTTGGGTCGTGGTGGGTCTGCTGAAGAAAGACCAGCAAGAAGTCGAGGAGATGCTTTACTTCTGGCCCGAATAACAAAAAATCTCTGAGATCCGGCCGAACTTGTTCTGCCGTTTCACGTGAAGCGCTTCCCTGGTCCCCCTGGGGAGGCGCTTCTTGTTTTTAAGGGCGGCGATCGTCCCGTCGCGGGCCAGAGTGGCGGTCACGGCCGCCTCGGTTGCCGCGGTGGCGGTTTCGATCGCGGTCGTCCCGGCCACGACCTTCGTGACGATCCCGATCCTGGCCGCCCTGCTGACGTTCATTGGGACGCTCGGGGCGCCGGTCAGGTTGGGCCTCCTGAATGCGCTCGGGCGGCTTTGGAGCGGGCTTGGGCGCCGGTGGATTGGCCTTTCGATGCGCGATGCGGGCCTTGGCTGCGCGCTTAAGCAGCGCCACGGCGGCGATGGTGACCAGCGCGTCGTCGAAAAGTCCAATGGGGCCAAGGATGCCTTCGGGAAGGATGTCAAATGGGCTCACCACGTAGACGATCACGATGAGAATGCAGACAATGGGACGCTTTTCTACGAAGGCGGCCAAAGCGTCGGGAAGGCCGCGAAATTTCTTTAACACGTTTGATTTAACCTCTTCTTTTCGCCAGGGGTCGCCGCGGAATCAGCGGCTCCGGATCGATGAATCGATATGCCGGCGTCAATATCTCGAAATGCAGATGCTCCGTGGTGGCGCGCCCGGTGGCGCCGACTTCTCCAATCACTTCGCCGGCCTTGACCTTCTGGCCCTTGTGAACGCGGAAGCGTTTCAGATGGGCGTACCGTGTGCTGAAACCGTCGTCATGCCGGATCTCAACGAGGTTGCCGTAACCGCTCATGGCCTGCGCCCGGGTCACGGTCCCCGACCGCGACGCCCGAACGGGATCCCCACCGCCGCGGCGGCCGCGGATATCCAGGCCCGTGTGGTAGCGCGATCCACGCGGGCCGAACGTCGAAAGAACTTCGTAAAAATCCAACGGGCTGCCGAAACGCTCGCTGGCGTGGGCGCCTGGTTCCGGGGGCAGCGGCACGTGCATTCGCGCGCCGCATCCCGCCGTCGCTAGTAACAAAATGATCAGAGCCACCGTCGGCAACACGCGCATGGCGCTTAGATATATCACATTCGAGCGCCGGCTCTGGTCGCGAAAAACGGGTCGAAAAGACAACTCAAAAGAGGTGGGTTTTCTGCGGAGGTACCGGCGAAATTAAACGTGGCTTAATGAGATCTTAAGGGCCGGGGGGGTAGACTGATTTCATGCGGACCCGCTTCGCAGTTCTACTATTGGCCCTGTCTGTCGTCGGGTGCAAGAGCCCGAAGAAGTCAGGCCTGTTCAACGGCCCCATCGCCCCGACTCTTGCGGGCGGGTGGGACGGCGCGTTTCAGATGGGCACCTCGACGCCGACCATGTCGATGACGCTGGAGCAATCCAACATCAATATTCGCGGTGTCTACTTCGCCCCGGCGCTCAGCGGCGTGACCATCGGCAACGACGGAACGATCACCGGCCTCTCCACGGGCCAGTCTTTTAACGTCACTCTCACCGCCACGACCCCCGGTTGCGTCTCCAAGATCAACGTGAACGGGTTCAATTCGGGCGACGAGCTCGCGTTTAACTTCAACGGCGTGGACTGTTCCTGCACAACCGTTGCGGGTCAAGGCTACTGCCACCGGCCTTAACTCGTTTCATCTTAAATTAACACCAGCTTCACGGCGCCTTAAAACGTACTGCTTAACATGAGGATGATGAACGACCGACTTCATGTGACCCAGGCTGTCGCGCGTGTCGCCCTTCAGGCCACGGCGGCGGATTCGGACATCGAGCGTGTTCGCCGACATGTCGCGAAGATCCGGCTCCAGATTAAGGAGCTTGAGCAACGCACCCGGCGGCAAATGTCGCCCGTTATCTCGATCCGCATTCGATAGTCGGGTTCAATAAATCCGCTTCAAGACCGAACGGACGGTTCCGTTTGCGCCTCTTTTTTTGCGAGCGCGTCCCGCGCATTCTTCGTCGGAGAATCTGATTTCTCATCGGAACTTTGAGGCAGGTGACCCGTTAATGAAAACACGGAGTCATGAAATGAAACAGGGACTGAGAGAGATCTACGAAGAGTACCGGACGAAGATGGCCGAAACGCTGGCGATCGAAGAAATCGATCCCGCGCAGTTGGCCGATCCGGTCTACTTCACTCACTTCGCCAGACAGGTCGAGAGACTCGATACGCTAATCGAGCTCTACGCCAACCTGCTCGCCGCCAACCGCAACTGACGCGGCCGGCTCCGCTCGGGGACTACTGCCGCGGATCGACCGGGAACCGGTCGCAACGATTGAAAATCTTGATCGTCTTGCTGCCACACCGGCAAATGGCGATTAATGTGGGAATGCATCCGCTCGTTCCGGCATACTCGAACTCGGGCATCTCGTTGCAGCCGCCGCAGGTGAAGAACATGTAGTCGATCTTCTGTTCGCCTTTCAGCATTTCGCCGACCTCCTCAGGTTCAGAAATAAAAAAACCCGACGCGAATATCGCGCCGGGCCTCTGCAGTCCCTTCAGGTTCGACTCATCGTCAACTGGGTTGGTTGACATCAAAAAGATGATAAACAAAAGGACCAGCGGAGCGTGAATTAATTTTCCACCAGCGACTTTTTCGGGGATAAGATCGTAAGGATGAAAGAGCGGGACCCAGATCCTGCTCGGAAGAGGTGAACGAATGAGCATTTTACGCCGCAAAAAATCCGCTGCCCAGTGGCCCCTGCTGACCGCCATGGCCCTTGCCACGGCCGCCGCCTTTTTTGCCTGGGCTTTCCTGATCCGGGAGAAAGACGCCGCCCTTACCGATGATGAATTGAGCGAAGTAAACGCGTTCGAGGAATACGAACGTCGCAAGAGCAGCGGCGCCCTCTAAACTCCTGCCGACCTTGTTATAATCCCGCCTCACCCGTCCGATTCCGGCTCGACCGGAGGTCCGACGGTCACCCCCTCATGATCGACGAAATCAGCCGCCGGCGAACCTTCGCCATTATTTCTCATCCCGACGCCGGGAAGACCACGCTCACAGAGAAGTTTCTTCTCTACGGAGGCGCGGTCCAGCTCGCCGGCGCGGTGAAGGCGCGCAAGAATCAGCGCGAGACAGCCTCCGACTGGATGGAGATGGAACGGAAACGCGGCATCTCCGTCTCGTCAACCGTGCTTCAGTTCGAATACGAGAACAAGCTGGTCAACCTCCTCGATACCCCCGGCCACCGCGACTTTTCGGAAGATACCTATCGTGTCCTGACCGCCGTCGACAGCGCGCTCATGGTGATCGACGCCGCGAAGGGCATTGAAACCCAGACCCGCAAACTTTTCGAGGTCTGCCGGCGCCGCGGCGTGCCCATCTTTACGTTCATGAATAAGTGCGACCGTCCGATGCGCAATCCGCTCGAACTACTCGACGAGCTCGAGAGCGTCCTTGGCATTCATGCCTATCCGATGAACTGGCCGCTCGGCGACGGACCGTCGTTCCGCGGTGTGTTCGACCGGAAGGGAAACTCGGTTCACATGTTCGAGCGAACGGTGGGCGGCATGTTCCGCGCACCGGTGGCCGTTCACGGTCTCAGCGACGCCGCCGTGCGGTCGGCGCTCGATGATGACACTTACCATCGCGCCTCCGAGGAGTTGGCGATGCTCGACGGCGCCGGCGCTTCGTTCGATCCGTCGCGCGTGCTTGCCGGAGAAGTTACGCCGGTGTTCTTTGGAAGCGCAACCAATAATTTCGGCGTCCAGCTCATGCTGGATGGGTTCCTCGGCCTCTCTCCGCCCCCGGCGCCGCGATCGGTTGGCGAGCGGGTCATTCCTGTCGACGGGCCGTTCTCCTCATTCGTTTTCAAGATCCAGGGAAACATGGACCCCCGGCATCGCGACCGCATCTCCTTTATTCGCGTGTGTTCCGGCAAGTTCGAGCGCGACATGCTCGTCACCCAGACGCGCACGGGCAAGAAATTCAAGCTGTCGAACTCGCACAAGCTCTTCGGCCAGGATCGTGAGATCGTGAACGAGGCGTATGCCGGCGACATCGTTGGTCTGGTCGGTTACGAGTTGGAGATGGGCGACACATTGTCGACGGACGAGAGCATCGTCTACCATGAGATCCCCAGCTTTCCGCCGGAATGCTTTTCCTTCATTCACAACCCCACGCCGTCGAAATACAAGCCGTTTCGGCGCGGGCTCGATCAGCTCTTGAGCGAGGGGTTGGTTCAGTCCTTCCAGGTGAAAAACGGTCTGAACGCACCGCTGCTGGCCGCCGTCGGTCCGCTCCAGTTCGAGGTGGTGCAATTCCGGCTGCAGAGCGAATACGGCGCCGATGCGCGCCTTGAGCCGACCCCGTGGCAGTTGCTGCGTTGGGTGGACCCCAAGGTAAGCGCGGCGACGCTCTCCGATCTGCGGCTTCCTCCCGGCACCCAGCAGGCCGAGGACGCGCGTGAGCGGCCCGTGCTCCTTTTCGATGCCGAATGGGCGCTCAAGTACTTTCGCGAAAACAACCCGGACGTTCCCCTTCATGCGATGCCGCCCGCAAGTGAGTAGAATGCCGACGAACGGAGCTGACTTTCGAAATCAATAGAACAGGAGGATGGAATGAAACGTGCATGGATAATTTCTCTGATGGTGTTGGGAATTTCAACGTCCGCGATCTGCGCCGACTCCGCCAAGAGTGCGGCCAAAACCGCCGCTGCCCAGGTAAAAGACGACACGCAGGACGAACGCGGCTCGAAGGTGGACCGTCGCATTGAGAGCATGACCACCGACCTTGGCCTGTCGAAATCCCAGCAGGAGTCCATTCGCAAGGTTCTCGAGGATTCCCATGAGAAGAACAAGGCCCTCCGCAGGGAAATGAGCGACAAGCATCAGGCGATCAAGGATGATGCCGACGCCAAGATTGGCGCCCTCCTCAAACCGGACCAGAAGAAGAAGTTTGCCGCAGCCCAGGATGCCAAGTCTGAAGGGCGCCGAATGTCGAAGGATGCAGGCAACTAACCACTCCCTCATTCAGGCCGGACCTGCGGCGGCCCTCGGGGCCGCCGCCTGGCTCGAGCTGAACCTCTTGAAAGCCGCCGACGAACTGGCGGCCGCCGGTCGGGCCCGCGCGGGCGTCTCGAAAGGCGGGGCCGACGTGCTTCGTCGCGCGCCCATTCAGGCCTGGGAGGCCGATCGCTGGCTGCGCGGCATCAAGCTGCGGTTGATTCGCATGGAAGCGTTCTTTTTTCGCGCCGGGACCCAGAAGCGCGCGGCCCTTTCCCTTTTTGTTCGCAACGAGCGCGGCCTCAACGTCGGTCTTCGCCGCGAAGCCATCACGCAGATGGCGACGTACGTTTCGCTGATCACCGACTACGGATACGAACGCGGGCGAACGCGCTTCGAATCGCGATTCATGGACGTCCTGGTCGTGGACCGCAACGATCACGCCTGGATTTACGCTGAGAACAAGGCCCTTGGCCGAACGCTCGAGAAGCTTTGCGGCCGGTTGACGGGAGATTTCTCCGACGGTGTTCCGCTGATTCCCGATGATGAGTCGGCGCGGAGCGTGGACGACGCGGTGATGAAGGCCAATCACATTTGGAATCACCGGCCGTCGCACTTCTGGGCGGTGAGTCCGACCGTGCGAAAGGCCTTCGAAGTGATTTATACCGAGGCGGGTTTCCGGCTCTTGGAGACAGGAAAGGTGCCGACGGCCGACGAGCAGCCGGCGGTAGACGTCTTCTAGGTTAGTTCGAGCTGGCCGTCGGAACGGTCACCGTGCAGGCGCGCTCGGCTGATTTCTTCCAGCGGCCCTTTCCGGACTTCACGCGCACCGTGAGGATGGTCTTGCCCGGTTTCGCCGGCCACCAGTCAAACCAGAAAAATCCCACCGATTCCCGGCATCCCCACCATTCCGTTCCACCCGCGTTGATTTCCACGTCCCATCCGGTCTTGGCCGAAATGCGCACGGCGTAATGGCCCGCGGCCACCTTCTGGCCTTCTTTGGGAAAATCGATACGCGCTTCGGGAGCGGCGTCAGCGACGGGGCGCGCCTTCGCGCCGCGAAGAAGAGATTTGATCGGCATGGGAGCTCCTGTTCGGTTCTTTTTCGACGTCAGCGGCTTGCGGGACGACCGGCTCTTCATAAGAATTGGTACCCTTCTTGCACACATTCCTCCGGAGGAAGAGCATGACGGACGCGGAACGCATCGAATCCATTCGTAAAAAACTGAGCCCGGCCCCAGGCATCTCTCCGTCGGCCGATGGCGTCACCCGTGACGACATCGATTTTCTTCTGACCCGCGTGGGCGACCTCGAGAGGAAAAATTCCGTTCTGTCGCGTCACGTGCTCGAGCTCACCGAAGAAATGGAGAATGTGCGGATGGATTTTGGTGGGGGAAACCGCTGACGTCTTACGTCGCCCGCTGAGTCACTTTTCAAACCGCACCTTATTCCGTTTTCGAGTCTTTCCCACCCTTCGCCACATCCACAATTTCGATATCAAAGTTTAGCGTTTTTCCGGCCATCGGATGGTTCATGTCGACCGTGACGTCGTCCTTCCCGACCGCCGTCACTCGCGCTTGAAGCACGCGGCCGTTGTTCTGCGCCGTAACGGTGGAACCGACCTTGATGTCCGGGGCGTTCTTGAAGTTTTTCCTGGGGACTTTCTGGACGGCATCCGGCCGCACAGGCCCATAACCCTTCTCCGGCGCGACCACGATGGTGCGCTTATCGCCCGCTTTCAGGCCCTGGAGCTGCTCCTCCAGACCGGGAATGATCTGGCCGGAGCCGCTGGTGAAGGTGAGGGGTTCGCCCTGCCGGGAGGAGTCAACGGCCTGTCCGT